>JAEYTV010000471.1 GCA_023433855.1 Pseudomonadota bacterium
AGGCCAAGCTTCTGCTTTTCCGCCTGCCACCGCGCCGTCAGTGCACCTGCTTGCTCCTCAAGGGAGGTGACTTCGGCTTCAAGCCGCTGCAGACGGTCGGCCGACGCACTGTCGGTTTCCTTCTTCAGCGCTTCGCGGTCGATCTTCAGCTGCATGATGCGCCGGTCGAGTTCGTCAAGTTCCTCGGGCTTGGAATCCACCTGCATGCGAAGACGCGAAGCGGCTTCGTCCATCAGGTCGATCGCCTTGTCCGGCAAGAAGCGGTCGGTGATGTAGCGGTTCGACAGCGTCGCGGCCGCAACAAGTGCGGAGTCCGAGATCCGCACCTTGTGGTGCTGCTCGTACTTCTCCTTCAAGCCCCGAAGGATCGAGATCGTGTCCTCTACCGTGGGCTCGTCGACCATCACCGGCTGGAAGCGGCGGGCGAGCGCAGCGTCCTTTTCCACATGCTTGCGGTATTCGTCGAGCGTAGTCGCGCCGACGCAGTGGAGTTCACCCCGCGCGAGGGCAGGCTTCAGGAGGTTGGACGCATCCATGGCGCCATCCGCCTTGCCGGCCCCGACCAGCGTGTGCATCTCGTCGATGAACAGGATGATTTCGCCATTTTCAGACTGCACCTCGTTCAGGACGCTCTTCAGCCGCTCCTCGAACTCGCCGCGATACTTTGCCCCTGCGATCAGCGCTCCCATGTCGAGCGCCATCAGCCTCTTGTCCTTGAGGCTTTCCGGCACGTCGCCGTTGACGATGCGCAGGGCAAGCCCCTCGGCAATCGCGGTCTTACCGACGCCGGGTTCGCCGATCAACACGGGATTGTTTTTCGTGCGGCGGGAAAGGACCTGTATCGCGCGACGGATTTCATCGTCTCGGCCAATCACCGGATCAAGCTTGCCGTCGCGTGCTTCAGCGGTCAGATCCCGAGCAAATTTCTTGAGCGCGTCAAAGCCTTGTTCGGCGTTCGCGCTGTCTGCCGTGCGACCCTTGCGGAGCTCGTTGATCACCTGGTTGAGTGCCTGCGGCGTCACGCCCGCCTTCTTCAAGGTCGCAGCCGTTGAGGCCGAACTCTCTATCAGCAGCGCCAGAAGCAGGCGTTCGACCGTTACGAAACTGTCGCCGGCCTTCTTGGCGGCGTCTTCTGCCGTGGAAAACACCCTTGCAAGGGGCTGCGACAGATAGATCTCGCCGCTGCCGCCAGACACCTTTGGGAGCTTTGCGAGCGCGTTTTCATTGCCGATACGAGCCTCTTTGGCATTGCCGCCGGCCCGTTCGATCAACGAAGACGCCATCCCCTGATCATCATCAAGCAGGACCTTCAAGACATGCTCGGGTGCGAACTGCTGATGACCTGAAGCAAGTGCCTGTGTCTGCGCTGACTGCAGGAAGCCGCGCACCCGCTCTGAGTATTTCTCGATGTTCATGTCTACCTCCAGTTACCGACCCGCCCTTTATAAGGCACAGGCCGATGATTGAGATTGAGCTCCCTCAAAGGCGAGCCCTGCCGATCGCTCGGCGTCACCGGAGATATGGTGAGTGGTTTACCGATTTAAAGGATGGATGCAGAGCGTTTGCTGTGTCGACCGAGGAACCGAGGGAGAGAATACCGAGCCTCCTCCCTACACTTCACTCGGCCCGCTGACGGTACCTAGAAGGACAGTGTTGCTGCACCTTCCCTGATCTCGGCATACATGGCACTCGCTCCCACGATAAGAACGCCGTCCAGAAGATCTTCCTGTTCGTAGCCCCTCGATTTGACACAAGGTGGACAAGCCCAGATTGTGCCCCCACGTTTCTGGAAATCGGTGATCAGTGCGGCGAGTGGCTCGAGCGGCGGAACGTGGGTCATCTGCTGACCGCCCTTCCGGACCAGGTCGATCGCAGCACTGGTCAAGAACACCGAAACCTTGAGACCGGCTGTGATACCACCGTTCGCCAGTGTGAAGGCGACCGATGAGAGTTCGGAATCGATGCCTCTCGTAACCAGCATGACCAGTTTGTCAGTTGGACTTTGCATGATATTCTCCCTGTTGAGCGAACGCGTTCACTGTAGGAAGACGGGCGGCAGCCGTCTTTGGCTGAGATGCTTGAAGCCTTGTCCGAAAGTCCTGACCTCACGCGCGGCGTGTTGCGGGACGACGTGCTGTCCTCCCTCCTGTCCACGATCCGTCTTTCAGGTTCGCTGCAGTTCTGTTTCATGTCCTCTGGCGCATGGCAGACCGACGACAAGCCCTCCATCGGATCGCTGTCGGCAAGAGCCAGCGAAACCATTCCCTTCCATATTGTCGCTTCGGGCTGTTGCTGGCTGAGGATGCATGGCGAGACCTCGGTGCTTGAGGCAGGCGATGTAGTTATGTTTCCTCTCGGAACCGGCCATCAACTCGGCGCGGGCGAGGATGGCCTCCTCCTCGACCCTGTAGCTCAGCTGCCGCCAAAACCCTGGCACCAAATCCCCGTTCTTCACTTGACCGGTCGGCCACCGCGGGTGAGCCTGTTGTGCGGATATCTTCGATGCGACGGGATCAGTTTCGCCCCCCTCAGGCGCACGCTGCCGAAGCTGATCCACGTCAAAGCGGCCTCCGCGGGCGACGCCGAATGGCTACGCGTCACGATCAGGCAAATGCTAGATGAGGTCGAGACCCCCCGTGCGGGCGGCATTTCCATGCTGGCGAGGCTGACGGAGATCATCTTTATCACGATTCTGCGCCATGAGATCATGAAGGCGCCCCCTCAGGCAACAGGCTGGCTTGCTGCTCTTGCTGACCCGGCACTGTCCCGTTGTCTCTCACTCATCCACGACGACCCGGTGCATGACTGGTCACTGGAAGCACTTTCGCACGCATCCAGGTTGTCGCGAAGCGCACTGGCCGAACGCTTCCAGACGATCCTCGACACGTCTCCCATGAGATATGTTCGCGAATGGCGGCTTTATCTTTCACGTGTTGCGCTGGCTACCACAAGCCGCCCCATCAGTACGATCGCTTACGAGGCGGGATACGCCACCGAGGCGGCTTTCAATCGGGCCTTCTCCCGAGCTTTCGGCTCACCGCCCGGTGTCTTCCGATCGGAAGCGCAGCGTGAATAAACGAGCTTTTCCAATATCGGCAGGCCCCAATAGAAAAAGCTCCGCCGCGTACGCCGGAGCTTTTTCTTGAACTGCAGTGCAGCAGATTATTCCGATGCAGCTTCCGCCAACACGGTCTGGCCGTCATCATTTGCCGCTTCGCCGCCATCAGCATTCTTGCGAGGCTGGCGACGCGGGCGGCTGGCAGCACGGCGACGCGGTGCGCGTTCGCTCTGCGCCACGGCTTCCCCCTGCTCCGCCTGTTCGGCGGCAACTTCGGCAGGCACTCCCTCGATGACGGGCTGGGGACCGGAACCGTCGACAGGCGCAGGGCCCGTTGCCGGCAGTTCCGCCTCAACCTGATCTTCGCGACGCGCGGGCCGCCGCTCGCGACGCTGGTCCCGATCGCGATCACGCCGGTTTTCACGCGGCGGCTGCGCATCCTGACCTTGTTCCCGGTGTTCCCTGCGCGGTTGCTGTTGCTGGGGGGCGGCCGCTTCTTCCGACTGCTGGCCGGTACCGAGCTCGTCCATGTCGTTGGAGTCGAGTTCGTCCTGTTCGGCAGCGTCGCGATCCTGGAACTCGCAGCGGTCGTCGCGCTGGAATCGCTCCTGCATCTGCGCCTGGGCGGCAGCTATGATGCGGTTGTAGTGTTCCGCGTGCTGCAGGTAGTTCTCGGCCATGACGCGGTCGCCGGAACTCTGGGCGTCACGCGCAAGCTGCGCATACTTTTCTGCAATATGTTGGGCTGTGCCGCGGATTTTTACGTCTGGCCCAGAGCTGTCGTAAGACCGGCTGAGCGGATTGCCACCCTTACGATTGAAGTTATTGTTGCCGCCGCCGTTATTATTGTTGTTGCCGCGCCCTCGACCGCGATTTTTTTGCTGTCCTGGCCTCATCTATCGTTCACCAACTCTCTGTCTTCGCTGATAAGGGGCCACGCGGCCTGCCGGTCTAACGCCGGAACATGACTTTCGCGTGCCGCGCACAGGTCGAACTAGGCGTCCTGCCGCTTGTCTCGTTGAATTAACTGATTCACGCACCGAAGATTGTTCAACCTTCACAGCTCTTCGAAAAGAGCAGGATTAAGGATTGACCTATAACCCGAACGAATCGCTGTTCATTCCCAGCCGCCCCCAGTGCGTATATGCAAGCTATCCCGCTTCCCTTGGAAATCCAAGCCTTTTCTTTCACTTTGCAAGATCAAGCTTGTGTGGAGCAAATACAAGAACCCGATCGTTGCCACCATAGTCACGCTCGGCTTGCAAAAGCGTGAAGCCCGCAGAACTGAAGATCGCGCCTACCGGCTCTCGCTGGTCGAACCCAATCTCAACGCCAATGATTCCATCTTTTTCGAGATGGTCTCGGGCATCCAGAGCGAGCGCGCGATAAGCATCGAGACCATCAGGTCCACCATCCAACGCTGCAAGAGGATCGAAGTTCTTCACTTCCGGTTCTAGTGCAGGGATAACGTGAGTTGGTATATAGGGCGGATTTGACACGATTATGTCGAAACGCCCCCGAATTTCATCGAACCATTGGCTACGTATAGTCGTAAACCGCTGCGACAATCCCAGCGCTGCAGCATTTCTGCTCGCGGTTCTGAGAGCGCCTTCCGATATGTCGCTGCCAATTCCTTCGGCTTGCGCACATTCCTTCAACAACGTCAGGATAATGGCACCGGTTCCAGTGCCGATATCTAAAACTCGCGCCGCACCCTTGGATGCGACAATCCGCCTCAGGTAAACAAGCACGGTGTCGACGAGGATTTCCGTATCGGGCCGTGGCTCAAGTGTCTCTTCCGACAAATGCAGATCGACGCCGTGGAATTCTCGCACACCCAATATGCGGTGTACCGGTTCCCTTTTCAAGCGGCGCTCAACTGCATTTGCTATCAGCCGTAACTCGTCATCGGCAAGAAGACGATCGCCCGCGGCAAAGATCTCGGTGGTCGAAAGCTTGAGTAGCCCCGTGATTAGAAATCGCGCCTCCATCGAGGCGTCGCGCAATCCGGCAGCCGAGAAGCGGTTTCTTGCGTCAGCCACCGCTGCAGCAAGGCTTGTCATCTATGTTGATCGCCAAGTTGGGCCAGCTGTCCAGCCTGGTAGTCCGCAATCAGCGCGTCCACGACGTCATCGATCTCGCCTTCCATCATCCGGTCGAGCTTGTATAGGGTCAGGTTGATGCGGTGGTCCGTCACCCGCCCTTGTGGGAAGTTATAGGTCCGGATGCGCTCTGATCGATCACCCGAACCAACCTGGCTCTTGCGATCAGCCGAGCGTTCGCTGTCAGCCTTCTGCCGCTCCATGTCATAG
>JAEYTV010000517.1 GCA_023433855.1 Pseudomonadota bacterium
GGTGCACTCCGTCTCTCCTGGCGAACGCATCATCTACAAGCGCAACCCCGATTACTGGGGCCGTGACATCCCGTCCAAGGTCGGCTTCGACAATTACGACGAGGTCGCGATCGAGTATTTCCTTCAGGAGAACACCCTCTTTGAAGCCTTCAAGAAAGGTATCGTGGACATCTATCTCGAAGGAAGTCCGACCCACTGGATCAGGGGCTACGACTTTCCGGCAGCACAGAACGGAGAGATCGTCAAAGAGGAGTTCCCGTCTCGGTTGCCGTCGGGCATGCTGGGCTTCGTATTCAATACGCGGCGGCCGATCTTCGCCGACGTCAACGTCCGTGCGGGTCTTTCCCTCGCCTTCGATTTTGAATGGGCGAACAGAAACCTTCTGGGTGGCGCCTATGACCGGACGGAGAGCTTCTGGCAGAATTCGCCCCTCTCATCCCTGGGCCGGCCCGCCGACCAACGGGAACTTGCCATTCTGGGACCTGCAGCGGCAAAGGTCGATCCGGCGGTTCTCGACGGGACCTACCGGCTGCCGAAAACCGATGGGTCGGGTGCAGACCGCACGGTGCTGCGCAAAGCGGTCGATCTGCTGAAACTCGGCGGCTACGCGATCAAGAATGGCCGGATGTCGGATAACTCAGGCAGGCCGCTCGCTTTCGAAGTGATGACCCAGACGCCCGACCAGGAGAAGCTCGCGATATCCTATCAGCGGACGCTGAAGAAGATCGGCGTGGACATGACCATTCGCACGGTCGACGATGCGCAGTACCAGGCACGATCGGCCAACTTTGACTATGACATGATCGTCAAGTCCTATCCTTCTTCTCTGTCACCCGGTGTCGAGCAGGTTGGGCGCTGGAGTTCCAGCTCGAGGGATCGTCAGGGCAGCTTCAATTTCGCAGGCGCGTCCGATCCCGATCTGGACAGACTGATCGACGTAATGCTGGCGTCGCGCGATGAAGATGAATTCCAAGCTGCGGTCCGGGCCTATGACAGGATGTTGATTTCCGGTCACTATGTGGTGCCGCTATATCACGTGCCGGAACAGTGGGTAGCCCGCCGCGGTTATATAGAGCGCCCCCAGGCACTGCCTCTCTACGGCTATCAGTTGAGCACCTGGTGGGATAAACGGGTACAGTAGCCGTTCAAGGGCATCTTAGCGAAAGGACCTCCCATGGAGCGGGTGACGATCGACATCGTATCCGACATTGTCTGCCCCTGGTGTTATCTCGGCAAAGCGCGGCTAGACCTTGCGGTTGCAGAGATCCAGGATGAGATCGGTGTCGACATCAACTGGCGGCCCTACAGGCTCAATCCCGATTACCCCGCCGAAGGTGTCGACCATCAGGCCGATCTCGCCGAAAAGCTTGGCGGCCGGGATGCGGTGGAGCGCACCCACGCCACGCTGCGCGATCTCGGAAAAGAAGTCGGAATCCACTACGATTTCGACGCGATCAAGGTCAGCCCGAATACGCTCGACGCCCACCGCCTCCTCCACTGGGCCATGACTGAAGGACGCGAGGTCCAGAATGCGGTTGCCGCCGCTCTGTTCAAGGCCAACTTCGAGGAAGGTCTCAACGTCGGGGATCACCGCGTGCTGGCCGACGTCGCCGAGGCGTGCGGTCTCGACCGCAAGGTGATCGAGAACCTCCTCAAGACCGATGCGGACAAGGATACGGTTCTTTCCGAGATAGACGCGGCCCAGAAGATGGGCGTTACCGGGGTGCCCTTCTTCATCATCGATGGTCAATATGCAGTCAGCGGCGCCCAGCCGCCCGAAGTCTTCGTGAATGCCCTGCGTGAGATTGCCGAACTGAAGGCCGAAGCTCGCAAGGGCATGAACTGAACGTGTTCTTGAACGGCGGTTTGCTTCGATCTTCACCGCTCCGGCTTTGATGGCAGGTCTTCGATCTCGTCAGAACCACAGGTCGCGCACGCGGAGGCCTTTGGACCGAAGGTCCTCGAACGTGTCCAAGCCGTCGAAATGGTCGATCGGAAGATCACAGACGACATCCGGCGGGGCAAGCCTCAGGTTGACGGCCATACGCCGGCGGCCATCCTCTTCGAGCCGCAACCCGCGCCAGCTCAGGACGCAGGCGCAGGTTGGGCAGAAGAGTATCTCAAGACACGACCGGTCTCTTCCGTAGCGGGTATAGGCGGCAGTCTCGCCGGTCACGGCGATGCGTTCGCCTTCATAATCGTAGGCCCACAGTGCACCGTAGCGGCGACACAGCGTGCAATTGCACGCGGTGATGGATCCGGGATCACCCTCAAGCGTCCAACTTGCCTTGCCGCAATGACATGAGCCCGTCAGCATGAATGTTGCATCCGTCTCGTGCTACCGTCGGTCCATCCTGCCGCAGTTTCAGGACGGCTGCAATCATCCGATGCCGCTTGGCCGCTTCTCCGGGCGAACGGCGAAGATCAGCTTCTCGCAAGTTCGGCAAACTGAGACATTATCTGCGCCGCCGCTGCGACTCGCTTTTGTGGCGTCGGCAGATCCCGTGTCAGGAAGACGCTCTGGTCCGGACGAATCTTCGCCAGCGTTCCCTGCTTGGCGATATAGCCGACCAGGGCTGCCGGGTTGGGAAACTGCCTTTCCCGGAAACTCACCACGATCCCCTTCGGTCCGGCATCCAGCTTTTCGACATTCGCCTTCCGGCAAAGCGACTTGATATAGACGACCTTCAGCAGGTTCTGCACCTCCGTCGGCATTGGCCCGAACCTGTCCACCATCTCGGCACCGAATCCATCGATCTCGGACAACTCCGACAGCTCTCCCAGGCGGCGATAGAGTCCCATACGCAGATGCAGGTCCGGAACGTAGTCTTCCGGGATCATCACAGTGATGCCCACAGAGATTTGCGGCGACCAGCCGGAATCGACGATCTCGTCATCCCCCTTGACCTCAGCGACCGCCTCCTCGAGCATCTGCTGGTACAATTCGAAGCCAACCTCCTTGATATGGCCCGATTGCTCCTCCCCCAAGAGATTTCCTGCGCCACGAATGTCCAGGTCATGGCTTGCGAGTTGGAACCCGGCTCCGAGCGTATCCAGGGACTGCAGAAC
>JAEYTV010000554.1 GCA_023433855.1 Pseudomonadota bacterium
ATCCAGTTCCGCGGCCGCGAAGGCCGCTGCCCGCCGTCTGTCATCATAGCTGCGATGGCCCTGGATGCCGGACAGATGAGCGACAGCCTCACTGATGAACTGATCGCTATCGCAACCCACATGCAGCGCGAGATCGAGCAGGCGGAACGGAGCCTGACGACACTCGTGGTCGCCAACCCGGCTCATCCTGACGACATATTCTCCGATAGGTGGCCCGAAGGCCGGAGCGCGCAAAGGCTCTGGCGCGACGACCTCGTTCGTCTGGTCCGGAATCTGAGAACGCTGCGAGGCCGCAACTGGGATCCCCAGCAGCTCAAGAACATCCTGAAAGAGCTCTTCGGCGAGACGCCCGCAGAGCGCGCATTCGAAGACCACTACCGCGGACAAAGTACTCTCTCGAAACAAAACATGCTCGGGATTGCCAGGTCCGGCGCGGTAAGAAGCGCGCTGGCGGCACCGGCTCTCGCTGGCATGACTGTTCCTTTGAGGGCGAACACAGACATGGGTGGCTTTCTCGATGATCCTGTCGATTGACCACCAGATCGAGCGCATGAGCGCTGTGTGGCCGGACTGGAAGGCAACGCGTGAGGACGATCGGACCGCCTTGTGGATCGGAAACCTGCGGCCGAACAAGATCAGCTACCGTGTCCGGATCTTCTATCGGGTTCCGAGACTTCTCGACAACACGACGGTCAAGCAGGTTCAACCGCGGGTCTTCATCGACAGCCCCAAGCTGATGCCGAACGCAGACGGCGAGCTGCCCCACGTCTACTGGCCTAGGGGAGATCGCAGAGCGGGCGACCCCTGCCTATGTCTGTTCGATCCGGATCACGAGTGGTCGATCTGCGACTATCTGGCCGAAACCACGGTCCCATGGTCGAGCACGTGGCTCTACTGGTACGAGGCCTGGAAGGTGAGCAACATATGGTTCGGCCCCGCCCGGCACGAAGGAGAGGAAGGCGATGCAGGAGACAGCTCCGCCGCCGAGATTGCGAAGGTCTGAGGGCACGAGGCGGGATCTGCGCCCACGGCTTCCATGGGACTCCGCCGACATGCGCATCCTGTCCATCGATGGCGGCGGCATCCGGGGAATCCTTCCGGCGGCTGTCCTGGCTATTTGCGAGGACCGCTTCTGCGATGGCCGTCCCGCGGGCGAGTTCTTCGATTACATCGCCGGAACCTCGACAGGCGGCATCATTGCTCTCGGCCTTTCAGTCGGCATTCCCGCAAGGGAGATCCTTGCGATCTACATGGATCATGGCTCCGAGATATTCCCTCCTCGACGTCGGCACCGGAACCGGACGATCCGGAAAATTCAGTCGACGTGGCACTTCCTGCGCAACCTCAACCGCTACAGGTACGAGCGAGAGGCGCTGCGGCGAAATCTGCTGAGGACCTTCGGAGACAAGCTACTAGGCGACGCCGAGCGGCGGCTCGTGATCCCGTCCTTCGACGAGTACAACGAGGTGCATCTCTTCAAGACTCCTCACCACGGCGACTATCAGCGGGACTGGAAGGAAACGATGATCGACGTCGCTCTGTCGACCTCCGCCGCGCCGACGTTCTTTTCGACCTACAGGAACGGAGACCGGCACTTTGCCGACGGCGGCGTCTGGGCCAACAACCCGGTGATGACCGCCCTCGTGGACGCGATGGCTTGCTACGAGATCGACCGCAGAGACATCAGCATATTATCGCTAGGTTGCGTCGAGTCTGAATTTGCGTTCTCGCAGCCGCAGATGTCGAAAGGCGGCATCTGGCACTGGAAGGAGATCATCTCCTCAGCAATGAGGCTTCAGAGCCAGAATGCGCTTGGGCAGGCAGGACTTCTGATCGGCCGCGATCATCTGCTCCGTGTCGACGGAGATCCCATGCCGGATGCCATCGAGCTGGACGACTATCAAAGGGCGGCGGCCGAGCTTCCGGGGGTTGCCGAACAGTTGGTGGATCAGAACAGCGATCGGCTTGCTGATTTCTTCATGGGGGCTCGTCCACCGTTCAACGCGTTCCATGGGCCTCGCCACATGCCGGTCGCATGAGCGGGTCGTACTAAGAGCTATCGGCACGTTCCACCGAGGAACCCCCATCCGGAGAGTTGGTCGAGGGAACCCCGTTCTTCAAGCCTTCAGTGCTGCTCTGCCAAGCTATCGTTGCGGACGAATTCGAAGTCGGGGTGATGGTGTCGCGGCTCCTTACATTCCTGAAGCCCAGGAAACTTGTCATCGGATCCGTGATCTTAGACGAAGCCGTGAAAGCATCTCTTCGAACATTCTTTCGAGGCATAGGGATTGCAGTCCGCTTTGGATGTGAACAGCGCCTGGCGTCGAGTCAGCAGGCAACAAGGGAGATCGCGTCTTTGAAACGTTGGACGATCGCATGCTCAAGTACGCCCCCCTGATGTCGAAGCGGATGATGGAGCGCATGCACGGTCCGCGCCCAACCTACGACAATGATCTTTGAAACGACTACGGTCCATAATGCACTGCATCCCTGCAGCAGCCGGGCTAGCGACGTCGGACATTGCAGGTGCACCCAGGTAGACGAACCCACTGGTCACCAATCTACGGAAAGCTGCTAGAGGAATGTCTCTACTGACGCCCGGAGAGGTGGCATTCTGCTGCCGCAGCTATACAAATACGGAGCTGCAGAGGATGAGTCGTGAGCACAAAGAAATCAATCCCGGAAGAATTCATCGAGAACGACGATTTAGCCGGAGAATTTCAGGTCGCCCTGGCAGAAGCGCTGGCCATACACATGTCGGAGAGCGAGTGGAAGAAGTTCGACGTCCGCTTCGCTCTGAATGGTCGCATCACCGACCATGGGCGTTTTCTTAGAAGCCTGCAGTGGGACGATCCTGATCATGAGGGCTGTGTCCTCGATCTCGTCCGCGAGATTTTCTATTCCAAGCCGGCGGCAATCTTCGATCTGGTGGAGCGCACCAACGTGCAGATGCGGCTCCGCAAGAACCACGGCGATCTCATGGAAATTTGGGATGGGACTGGTGACCCCATGGTCGCCGCGCTCTCGCACGGTCTGGAAGAGGTAACCGATTCCAGTGCCTACATTGACGTCAAGGCCTACGCTGCCCGTATTGAGGCCTCCCTGCCGAGCGACCCGCACCAGGCCATTGGAACGACCAAGGATCTTCTCGAAGCGACGATGAGAACGATCCTCAAGCGTAGAGGCCACGAGAACGTGGAGAAGTTCGAATTCCCAGCTCTCTGCACGCAATGCCTGACAGACCTAGGACTGATCGGGACCACCCCACCAAACACGAAGAGTGAGAAGTATCTCCGCAAAATTGCCAGCAGCGCGAAGGTCATGATCGAGACCGCCAACGAACTCCGAAATCTCGCAGGCACGGGCCACGGCCGAGTGGTTGGCGAAGAAGTCAGTATCCGCGCTTCAGACGCTAGCCTCGTGGCCTCAAACGGCCTGATACTGGCGGCATGGCTCATCAGAACGGCGCAGGATCTTGAAGAGCCATGACTTGGTGCGGCTGATCGGTCGCGGCCTTCTGCTTGCCCAACCGCTCACCGCCTGTCGTCGTGCGAATTTATGATGCTTTAACAGATTCGAACCACAAGACGCTTGGTCAGGGCACGCC
>JAEYTV010000573.1 GCA_023433855.1 Pseudomonadota bacterium
GCGCAGGCCGCCGGCCCCGAACACGACCCGATGTGGCGCCTGCCGCTCTGGATGGGCTACGACAAGGATCTGCGCTCGCGCGCCGCCGACATCACCAACGCGCCATCTGGCGGCATGGCGGGCGCGATCACGGCCGCATTGTTCCTGAAGCGTTTCGTCACCTCGACCCGAAGCTGGGTGCATTTCGATATCTATGCCTGGGTGACGGCGGACAAGCCTCAAGCCCCCGTTGGTGGGGAAGCCTTCGCCATTCGCGCGCTCTACAAGATGATCCGCAGCATGGCGGCAGAGTAATCTCACCGAAAGGAAGCGGTAAGACCTTCCGCCTAACATCGGGGGATCTGAACCAGAGGGTGGTGATGCCGGTTGATCTGACCGCAACGGAAGCACTCGGATTGTGGCACCGGGTCACCCTTGAGCAGGTCCGTCATGATGGTCCTGACCTGACGTTGCGCCAGATGTCGATCCTGCTGCATATCTACCTTGTCCCGCCGCCGCATTCGGTGCGTGGTCTTGCCGCCGCGCTTGCGGTCACGAAGCCGGTGATCACGCGTGCACTCGACACAATGGGCCAGATGGGCCTAGTAGATCGCCAGCGGGATGATCGCGACCGTCGCAATGTGGTGATCAAGCGGACCGTCAGGGGTGCCCTGTTCCTGGAGAAGCTGGGTGATATGATCATCCGCGAGGGTCGCAGGTCCGGAATATGAGATGACCCAGATGCTCGATAGACGCCTGCATGCCTTTCGCCCCGATCTCGCGGACGAGTTTTTGAGGGGACAAGTCGACGCGACCCGGTTCGTGAAAGGAGAGCCGGCGCGCATCGCGGTTCCTGTTGCGCAATTGCGTCCTGCGCCGGATCTTGGCTGCGGCATCGACACCGAACTGCTCTTCGGCGAGACGGTGCGGGTTTTCGAGCGCTCTGGCGGCTTTGCCTGGATACAGGCGGATCAGGACGGCTACGTCGGCTATCTGCCGGAACCCATGCTTGGCCAGGTCGAGAAACCGACCCATCGCATCGTCGTTCAGCGGACCTTCCTTTACCCCGAGCCGGAGCTCCGCCGCCCGCCCCTTGCCGCGCTGTCGCTGGGCAGCCGCCTGACGGTGACCGGTGAGGCGGAAACCCGGGGCACCGCATACAGGCTGCTGGCCGGCGGAGGCGCCGTGATCGCCGGACACTGCCTGCCGATCGAGGAAAATATCTGTGACGACTACGTCTCCGTGGCGGAAAGGTTTATTGAAACTCCCTATCTCTGGGGCGGTCGTTCCGGCTTCGGCATAGATTGTTCCGCGCTTGTGCAGCTGTCTTTGATGATGGTCGGGCAATCCGTGCCGCGCGACACCGACATGCAGGGCGTGATCGGTACGGCTATCGGTCGCGAGGAACTTCGCCGCGGCGATCTCGTTTTCTGGAAGGGCCATGTGGGCGTCATGGAGAACGAAACGACGCTTCTGCACGCCAATGGCCATACGATGACGGTTGCCCGCGAGGACTTCGAGGCAGCCGTCCGGCGGATCGGCTGGCTCTATGGGCAGCCCACCGGCTACCGGCGACTGGGATAGACGCAGGTGATCACGCAAACGTTGGGGGCCGTGTCATGGTACGGGAACCCAGCTGATCATATCTTGGAACTGTGCGCCTGCGAGGCCGCCACGGAGAAAGATGATGCTCAAGCATGCATGGATATTGCCGGTCGTGATGTTGATTGCACTGATCATTGCGGCATTGCTTCCGGTGGACGTATTTGCGGCGGATCGCAACGAGTTTCGCAGGCTGCAGCCGACCCATTTCACCGATCTGCCCGGGGTGGTGCCGCAGGAGGAACGGGTTGCCCGTGATTCCTACAGCTGTGACAGCACTATCGAGTACGTCTACCGCCCGCGCGGCCGCTTCGAGATCCTCTATGGCGATGTGGCGCCGAGACGTGTCTATCATTGCCGGACCGAAGGTGGCGCCAGCTACTCGGGCACGGACCTGCCGAACACGCAATGGGTCCCCGGCTTGAACCCGCATCATCTGCCGAGGTAGCGGCAATCTTTTTTCACCAAATGTCCGCTGCAAGACCGTATCTTGCGAACTTGGTTCAGCAGACAGCCGGCCATTGACGCCCTGCTTCTTCCGCCCCACAACTTCTACGAGGGAAATGGCGCACCGGGAGGAGACGAGGTGTTCCAGGCCAGCATGAACTTCGCGCTCGGCGAGGAGGTCGAGGCGGTCCGCGAGACGGTTCACCGCTTCGCGCAGGAGAAGCTTGCATCGCGCGCCGAGGAGATCGACCGCAGCAACGAATTTCCCCGCGATCTCTGGCCGCAGCTTGGCGGCCTGGGGCTGCTCGGCATTACCGCCGATCCCGAATTCGGCGGCTCCGGCCTCGGTTACCTCGCCCATGTCGTCGCTGTCGAGGAACTCGCCCGCGCCTCCGCCTCTGTCTCGCTCAGCTACGGCGCTCATTCCAATCTCTGCGTCAACCAGATCAACCGCAACGGCAATGCGGATCAGAAGGCCCGATATCTTCCGAAGCTCTGCTCCGGCGAGCATGTCGGCGCGCTGGCCATGTCGGAACCGGGGGCGGGTTCTGATATCGTCTCCATGACGCTGCGGGCGGAGAGGCGAGGCGACCGCTACATCCTGAACGGCAGCAAGATGTGGATCACCAACGGCCCCGATGCGGACGTGCTGGTCGTCTATGCCAAGACCGATCCCGGTGCCGGACCGAAGGGCATCACAGCCTTCCTCATCGAGAAGGGTTTCATCGGGTTTTCTGCTGCGCAGAAGCTCGACAAGCTCGGCATGCGCGGCTCCAACACCTGCGAGCTTGTCTTTTCCGACTGCGAAGTTCCGGCGGAAAACGTCATGGGCGCGGAGGGGGGCGGGGTGCGCGTGCTGATGTCCGGCCTCGACTACGAGCGGGTCGTGCTCTCGGCGATCGGCGTCGGCATCATGCATGCCTGCCTCGACGTGGTAATGCCGTACGTCCACCAGCGGAAGCAGTTCGGCCAGCCAATTGGCCAGTTCCAGCTCATCCAGGCCAAGATCGCGGACATGTATACGGCCATGAATTCCGCCCGTGCCTATGTCTATGCCGTTGCATCGGCCTGCGATCGCGGCGCGGTGACGCGCCACGCCGCCGCCCCCAGCTGCCTCTACGCCTCGGAGCAGGCGACGCAGCAAGCGCTGCAGGCGATCCAGGTGCTCGGTGGCAACGGCTATATCAACGACAACCCGACCGGCCGCCTGCTGCGCGATGCCAAGCTGATGGAGATCGGTGCCGGCACGTCGGAAATCCGCCGCATGCTGATCGGCCGCGAACTCTTCCGGGAAACTGCCTGATGGCCGTGCTCCGCTCACAGGTCAATCTCCGAAGCGAAGCGGCGGAGACCAACCGCGCCGCGATGCAGGCGAGGCTCTCGGAGGTCAAAGCGGCCGTGGCGCTTGCCGAGGCCGGGGGAGGGGAAGAGGCCCGCCAGCGGCATGTGAAGCGCCGCAAGCTGCTCCCGCGCGAGCGCATCGCCCGGCTTCTCGACCACGGATCGCCCTTTCTGGAGATTGGCGCAACCGCCGCGCATGGCCTCTATGGCGGCGCGAGCCCGTCCGCCGGCATCGTGACCGGCATCGGGCGGGTGGAGGGGCGGGAGGTGATGATCGTTGCCAACGACGCCACCGCGAAGGGCGGCACCTATTATCCGGTGACGGTCAAGAAGCATCTCCGCGCCCAGGAGATTGCCGCGCAAAACCGACTGCCTTGCGTCTATCTGGTTGACTCCGGCGGCGCCAACCTGCCGAACCAGGACGAGGTCTTTCCCGACCGGGATCATTTCGGTCGCATCTTCTTCAATCAGGCGCAGATGTCCGCGCGAGGCATTGCCCAGATCGCCGCGGTCATGGGGTCATGCACCGCCGGGGGGGCCTATGTGCCGGCCATGTCCGACGAGGCCATCATCGTCAGGGATCAGGGCACGATCTTCCTTGCCGGCCCGCCGCTGGTAAAGGCCGCCACGGGTGAAGAGGTCAGCGCTGAAGATCTGGGCGGAGGCGATGTCCATACGCGGATTTCCGGCGTTGCCGACCATCTCGCTCGCGACGATGCCCACGCGCTCGCTCTCGTTCGCCGCGCCGTCGCCAGCCTCAACACACGCAAGCCTGACGCTGTCGTCCTCGAAGAACCGCAGGATCCCCTCTACGATCCTGAAGAAATCGCGGCTATTGTTCCGGCGTCCCTCTCCACCCAGTATGATATCCGCGAAGTGATCGCCCGTGTCGTCGATGGCTCCCGCTTCGATGAGTTCAAGGCGCGGTTCGGCACGACGCTCGTATGCGGCTTCGCGCATCTGTTCGGAATTCCGGTCGGTATTGTCGCCAACAATGGCGTGCTCTTCTCCGAAAGCGCCCAGAAGGGTGCGCATTTCGTCGAGCTCTGCTCGCAGCGCAAGATCCCGCTGGTCTTCCTTCAGAACATCACCGGCTTCATGGTCGGCCGCAGATACGAGGCGGAAGGCATTGCCAGGCACGGCGCCAAACTGGTGACGGCTGTTGCAACGACCGCGGTTCCGAAAGTCACCGTGCTTGTCGGCGGCTCCTTTGGAGCGGGCAACTACGGCATGGCGGGACGCGCCTTTTCGCCGCGCTTCCTCTGGACATGGCCGAACAGCCGCATCTCCGTCATGGGCGGCCCCCAGGCCGCCGGCGTCCTGGCGACGGTGCGGCGCGAAGCCATCGAACGCGGCGGCGGCACGTGGAGCGCGGAAGAGGAAACGGCGTTCAAGCAGCCGGTCATCGACCAGTTCGAGGAACAAGGCCACCCGCTCTACGCCTCTGCGAGGCTTTGGGACGACGGAATCATCGATCCGGCGAAGACGCGGCAGGTGCTGGCCCTCAGCCTGTCTGCCGCACTCAACGCGCCGATCGAGGACACACGCTTCGGCATGTTCCGGATGTGAGGATTGGAGATGATCCGCAAGCTGCTCATAGCCAATCGAGGTGAAATCGCTTGCCGCATCATCCGCACCTGCCACAAGCTGGGCGTCGCGACGGTTGGCGTCTATTCCGATGCCGACCGCGAGGCACTCCATGTCCTGCTCGCCGGCGAAGCGGTTCATATCGGCGCCCCGCCCGCAGCCGAGAGCTACCTGCGCGGCGACACGATCATCGACGCGGCGCTGAAGACGGGCGCCGACGCCATCCATCCGGGCTACGGCTTCCTCTCGGAAAACGGCGATTTCGCCGCCGACGTGACGGCTGCCGGGCTCCGGTTCGTAGGTCCCTCTGCGGCGGCCATTCGTGCAATGGGCCTGAAGGATGCGGCCAAGGCGCTGATGGAGAAGGCGGGAGTCCCCGTCGTGCCTGGTTATCATGGTGTCGAGCAGAACCCGGATTTCCTGCTCGGCGAGGCTGAACGGATAGGCTTTCCCGTCCTGATCAAGGCGCGGGCCGGTGGCGGCGGAAAGGGCATGCGCCGTGTCGAGGCGGCGGCTTCGTTTGGGGAAGCCCTCGCGTCGGCCCAGCGCGAGGCTCAGGCGGCATTCGGCGATGCAAGCTGCCTTGTCGAGAAATACATCACCCAGCCGCGTCATATCGAAATCCAGGTGTTCGGCGACGATCACGGCAATGTCGTGCATCTCTTCGAGCGCGATTGCTCCGCCCAGCGCCGCCACCAGAAGGTCATCGAGGAAGCGCCCGCGCCGGGCATGCCGGAGGAGATGCGCCGCGCCATGGGCGAAGCGGCGGTGACGGCCGCCCGGTCGATCGGTTATTCCGGCGCAGGCACGATCGAATTCATCGCCGATGCTTCCGAGGGGCTGAGGGCGGACCGCTTCTGGTTCATGGAAATGAACACTCGCCTGCAGGTGGAGCATCCCGTCACCGAAGCGATCACCGGCATCGATCTGGTGGAATGGCAATTGCGCGTTGCTTCCGGCGAGCCGCTGCCGAAGCGGCAGGAGGAACTTGCGATCGACGGCTGGGCGTTCGAGGCGCGGCTTTACGCCGAAGACGCCGAACGCGGCTTCCTGCCGGCAACCGGCAGGCTGTCCCATCTCGACCTGCCGGAAAGCCTTGTGCGGCTCGATAGCGGTATCCGCGCTGGCGACCGGATCACTCCCTTCTACGATCCAATGATCGCCAAGATCATCTTGCACGGCCCCGACCGCCCCTCGGCCCTCGCAAGGCTCTCCGCAGCCCTGGCAGACGTTCGCGCCATCGGGGTCACGACGAACTCGGCCTTCCTTCACCGGCTGACCCTGCAGGCGGACTTTGCGGAAGGGCGTCCGGACACCGGCCTGATCGACCGCCATCTGTCCGAACTCACTATGCCTCATGCGCCTCCGTCCGACGTCGTGGGGCTTGCTGCCGTGCTTCTCTCCGGGAACCTTGAGCCGAGGCGCTCGCACGATCCGTGGGATAACCTGACCGGGTTCCGGCTCTGGTCGCAAGCCTCGGACTTCGTGCCGCTCGATCATCGCGGCCGCCTGATCCCCGTCTCGGTCGGCGCGAGGCACGGCCCAAGCTACGTTCTGGCGATGGACGGCAAGGATGTTCCGCTTCGCATCACCCCGTCTGGCGATGCCTATGTCGTGGAGATGCAAGGTGTCAGCCATCGGCTGCGGGCGGTGCGCTGTGCCAATGACGCGACCGTTTTCCGGGACGGGGAAAGCTGGCACTTTGGTCTTGCCGATCCGCTGCATGGCGACGAGGAGGCAGCCGGCGACGGCGACCGTATCATCGCTCCCATGCCGGGCGTCGTGAAGCTGTTGCGGGTGGAGCGGCGAGCTATTGTTTCCAGGGGAGAACCGCTCGCGGTCATGGAGGCGATGAAGATGGAACTGACACTGTCTGCGCCGCGGGATGGCAGGGTCGCGGAGGTGCTGGTCGCCCAGGGCGAGCAGGTGCTGGAAGGGGCGCTGCTGGTGACATTGGAGCCGCAGGAGCCGGACCATGGCTGATTTCCTCCCAGACGGCGCCGGCAGCCCGACAGCGGGTGCGGCCATGCGGGACGAGATACCGAAACCGCTGCCGGTCCAGGAGTGTGCAGAGGCGAAAGCCTTCCCGCGAGGACTGAGAGGAGCCCGTTGATGGTCGCTTACCAGACGCTGAGGCTGGAGACCGACGCGCGGGGTGTCGCGACCCTGACGCTCAACCGGCCCGAAAAGCACAATGCCATGAATGCGGCGATGATCAGCGAGCTCGCAGGCGCGGCGAACATGCTCTCGGCGGACGCGGCGGTCCGGGTCGTGGTGTTGGCCGCGGCAGGTCCGAGCTTCTGCGCCGGCGGCGATCTTTCCTGGATGCGCGACCAGGCCGACAAGGACCGGCAGGGCAGGATCGATGGCGCCACCGAACTCGCCATGATGCTGAAGGCGCTGGACGACCTGCCGAAGCCGCTGATCGGCCGGGTAGAGGGTATGGCCCTCGGCGGCGGAATCGGGCTGATGTCCGTCTGCGATATTGTGGTCGCGGTGGAGGGCGCCGAATTCGCTCTCACCGAAACGCGGCTGGGTCTCATCCCCGCGACCATCGGTCCTTACGTCGTGCGGCGTATCGGCGAAGGTAACGCCCGGCGGCTGTTCCTCAATGCCCGCCGCTTCGATGCCGCCACCGCCCGGACCATCGGCCTCGTTTCGGTGCTCTGCCCCAGGGACGGGGTGGATGATGCCGTGGAAACCGAGGTCTCCGCCGCGCTCGATTGTGCGCCGGGCGCCGTCGCCGGTGCGAAGGAACTGGTGCGCACCCTTGCCCGGAACGGCTGCGAGGATCCGGTCAGCCATAGCATCCGGCTTCTGGCCGACCGCTGGGAAAGCGAGGAAGCGAAGGCCGGCATCGAGGCATTTCTCGGCCGCAAGCCGATGCCCTGGGGGAAAGGGTAGGGCAGCGGTTACCGGCAGGCGCACTCCTCCCTTGGCGATCTTCGGATTCTCGTTCTGGACGGGGCGCTGAAAGCTGCCGGTTTTTGTTTTTTGTGGCACCTTTCAGCGCCCCGTTCGGCGGTTTTTATCCGCGACGCCGGTCTCTCTGCAGAGGTCGGGGAGAGGGTGCTTTCCGCCGGTTTCCCGGGCGCCCGGAGTGTTTCCGGGCATCCCGTCGGACGAAGTCCGGCGACACCAACCACCTCGACCTCCATGTGTGCCGCACAGGCACGCCCGGCGCACTCTTTCGGGCATCAGAAGCAGGTGGCCGGTCCTTCGACTCACCGCTCCCCCCTGTCGCCGGAGGGAGACCATTTTCCGCGGACCCCGATGATGAAGGTTCACGTCGTCCCTTCACCACCAGCGCCGGCCCCGCATGGCTGGCACGCCTGCCAGCGTATCCGATGCGGGACGGGGAGATTGTAGGCACAGCTTTGCCGGCCGGGGATGAGGAAGGGGTTAAGTGATTGATGTTTGGTGGGTGGGAGTGCGGAATGGGGATGACCTCGTCCTGATCCGAGCCTCAAGCTGCATCCGGCGGTGCCTGTCGGCGCGGGATCCCCTGTGCGGGATCATCTGCCTTCTGCAAAGGCATGCCTCGATCCCCTCTCCGCGGAATCTGCGCCGTTGACATACGCCGCGTATGAATTATATGAAATTAACATACAAGACGTATGTAAGTGACCCAGACAAATCCGCGCGAATCCGCGCAAGTCCAGCGCCCGCAGCCGAGCGGCTGGATCGACGCACAGGAGTAACCCCATGACCAAACGTGACGCCATCTTTCCCGCCGGGCGCCAGGCGCTCTATGACATCAACCGATATTCGGCGGCGGTCCGTTCGGGCGACCTGTTGTTCGTATCCGGTCAGGTGGGCAGCCGCGAGGACGGCTCGCCGGAGCCTGATTTCGGCAGGCAGGTGGAACTGGCCTTCGAGAATCTCGGCGCAGTGCTGAAGGCAGCCGGCGCGACCTTCGACGACATCATCGACGTCACGACATTCCACACCGACCCGCAGAACCAGTTTGAAACCATCATGGCCATCAAGGAAAAGGTGTTTGCGGAAAAACCCTATCCCAACTGGACCGCCGTCGGCGTCAACTGGCTGGCCGGGTTCGACTTCGAGATCAAGGTGATCGCGCGGATTCCGGCAGCCGGCTGAGGGGCCGCGGGCCGTCGATCATGAATGCCTCCGGGGCCGGCTCTCCCATGCCGTCCCGCCGGTCCATGTCGAGGGCTGGGGCTTCGATGCCCTGCCCGTTCGCCTGTCCACGCGTTCGCTTCCGGTAGCGCCATCGGGCGGAACTTCGCACTGAGTGCGGGGTTCAAGGCTTCGTGGAACACGCAACGCCGGATGGAGGCCGATCACGATGAGCACCGGAGAACATCGCCCGCTTGAGGAAAAGGCGATCGAAGCCGTGGTGGAGGAACTGGAAAGGCAGGCGGCCGAAAACCCTTCGGTGCTGCGGGTGCGCCGCGACGGCGACAGGGTGGTCGTGGACGGCGCGATCGATGTGGATGCGCTGGTCATGGTGGTTGTGGGCTCGATGGCGGGCGGTCCCTGAAGCTCGCCACAGCGGCATAGCACCGCGCCGTGTCACGCTGGGGCGTGGCGAAGTTCGCGAAAGCCGACCAGCTTTCCGAGTTCCTCGTCCCATAGGACCAGCCTGACACACCGCAGGCTGTCCCTCAGGGTTATGCGTCCGATGGCAGCGAGTTCGGGATGGCACTCCAGGACCTCCGGCAACCTGTAATAGGGAATGCGGCTCGACAGGTGATGGACGTGATGTATCCCGATATTGCCGGTAAGCCATCGCAACACCGGGGGCAGATCATAGTGAGACGCGCCGTGGAGGGCTGCGCCGGGAAAATGCCAGTCTTCATCCTTCGCCCAGTGCGTCTCCTCGAACTGATGCTGGACGTAGAACAGCCAGATGCCTGCCGCTCCGGCCAGCAGCACGATAGGCGCGTGCGTGGCCAGGAAGGGTCCCACTCCGACGGCCCACATCAATGCAGCGGCAAGCAGGACGGCGGCGACATTCGTTGCCATGGTCGAGACCCAGGGCATTGCGCCAGAGCGCATCATCCCGAAGGGAAGCCTCTGTTTCAGAAGGAAGACCCAGATCGGCCCGATGCCGAACATCACCAGTGGATGCCGGTAAAGGCGGTAGGCCAGTCTTCGCATCTTCGACGACGCCCGATATTCGGCGACCGTGAGCGTGGTGATGTCGCCGATGCCCCGCTCGTCCAGATTTCCCGCCGAGGCATGGTGGATGGCGTGGGCACGACGCCAATAATCGTAGGGCGTGAGGGTCAGGACACCCAGGACCCGTCCCGTCCAGTCGTCCAGGCTCCGCCGGGCAAAGAAGGAGCCGTGCCCGCAATCGTGCTGGATCGCAAACAGCCGCAACAGAAAAGCTGCGGCGGCCGGAACCACGAGGATGAGGCCAAGCCAGATCTCATAAGTGATGCAGAGGTAGGCAAGCAGCCAAAGGACCGCGAAAGGCACGGCTGTCACAAACAGCTCGAATGTGCTGCGGCGAACTTTCGGCTGCCGATATCGGGACAGCGTCTTCATCAAGGCGGAGGCATCAGGGTGGGGGGAGGTGGACGGCACGCGGACGGCGATATTCATGAGCCGCAGTCTACTTCTGCTTGTTGCCGACGCCTGGTGCGGTGCTGGCACCCTTGACCTTGCTGCCCAAAGTCGGGGGCGCTGCGGCGGGTACCTTTTCCTTCTTCGGCTTGCGCGCCTCGCGATTGCTTCTCAATTGGCCCTTGGCCATGACCGTTCCTTCGTATTCGTATTCGTATGTGAATGGGCGCAGTCTCGAAACCGTGCCCGCAGATCGACAAATCGTGGGAGCATTCGAGGCGTGCTCCTGTGTTCTTGTTGGTGGTTCATCCGTACCTCGCCGCAATTCACAGCGGCAGCGCTACGCAATCCCACGAGGTTGGAGGCGGTTGCACCGGCTCTTCATGCGTCAGGCGAACTATCCGTGACCGCACGGCAAGTTTCCCGAGGGAGACGGCAGAAGAGATCGCCACGCCTGAAAGGATGTTCTCACGATAGCCAAAGCCGCTAACGCTGACGAGGTTTTTGATAAATCGGGGGTCGGAAGACATTTCGTCCTCCTTTCGTTGGGGCCAGGGAACGCCCCTGAAGCGGCAGCGCCCGGACAATGGCTACCGAAGACAGGATAATACCCTCATCGGGCACTGCACGCAATGACATAAGAGGATCATCGGTCCGCGGCTCCGATTCCCCGAAGCCGCTGTCGTCTCGCACGGCGCAGACCAGTTCTCCGGCTGCGTCGGAGGAGTTTTCAAACTTTTGGTTGACTTTCGGACAGAACTCACTATTTTGAGTTTACCGATCTTTTTCTCGCTGAGCTTTGGTTATTGCGCGATTGGCACCGCGCCCTGAACGAACCTTTCCTTTGAAAACATCGCTACACTCCCCAGGATGTCACCGACATTCTGGCCGATCACTTATGCTAAGAAAGGGTTCATCATGACCACTGGCACAGTTAAATGGTTCAATTCCACCAAGGGCTTCGGCTTCATCCAGCCTGACAACGGAGGCGCTGACGCGTTCGTGCATATCTCGGCCGTCGAGCGTGCCGGAATGCGCGAAATCGTCGAAGGACAGAAGCTCAACTACGATCTCGAGCGCGACAGCAAGTCGGGCAAGATGTCGGCCTGCAATCTTCAGTCCGCCTGATATCGGTATCTGCTCTCCCTTGACCACGGATGTACTGGCACTGTCGAGAGCGTGAACCAACCGAGGCCGGGCTAACTGCCCGGCCTTTTCTTTTTGGACCGTTTCGACGGCCAAGCCTGAAAGGCAACTCCATGACACAGACGTTCAGCAAGCCCCGTCAGCGGGCGGAAAGCGCCTTCAACAAAATTCAAAGCCAGTTCTTCGCGAAAGCTCACGCGGCGGAAGAGGAAGATTTCGTCAAGCAGGCTCGCGAGGAAAAAACCCTGCGCCTGCGCGAGGCCCGGCTGGCCAAGGACGAACATGACCGCCTCAACGCGGCCTCGGCTCTGATCAGGATGCGCGCCAAGAAGGCCTAAAGCCGGAGACACCGCCCCGGCACTCAGCCGGCGCCAACCAAGGATGCCCCATGTCGGACGATACCCTCGAACTTCAGGCAAGCACGACCGCGTGGCAGATCGCGATGCAGGAAATCCTTCGCGTGGTGATCCGTGACATTTACAAGTCGGACGACACAGCGACATTCAAGGCGCACATCAAGCGCATCGAGGAGGGGGCCGTCGACAGCATCTACGCGGACCTGCGGCTGCGAGGCACGAATGAATGGACCGAAACGCTCGTGAAGGAGAAGGCGGCGAACATCGTTACCACCCTCCTCACATCCTTCACCTTCGACCAGCCTGACCGAAACCCGACGAGCGCAAGTCAATAGCCCGTGTCGGTCAAGCACGGCCTTCAGGGGCCGAGTATCGAGAAGTTGCGCAACGCCTAGCCAGGCCGTTGTTTGCGCCTCCCTGCTCTAAGGGTCTCCTTGAACAATTCGAATGCCGTCGTGCCTTGCCGATCGGGGTAGTAGAGGTGGTAACCTGCGAAGTGCTCGCACCACGGCTCCAGCAGGCGGATCAGACGGCCATCGGCGATTGGCTCGGCCACGAGATCTTCGAGGATGTAGAGGACGCCGAACCCCTGAAGGGCGGCGGCCACCAGCAGGTCGCCATCATTGAACACCGGCCCACGGCCCGGCACGACCGTCACCGCGCGCCCGTCGCGCCCGAACTGCCAGGGAGACAGGTCCCCGCGCCCATTGCCATAGGCGATGCAGCGATGCCTCGTGAGGTCGGAAGGCTCCATCGGCGCCGGATGGTCGCCCAGATAGCCGGGAGCGGCCACCACCGCGACGCGAAGCGGAGGCCCGATCGCCAGTGCGATCATGTCCTTCTCCAGTCGCTCGCCGAGCCGGATGCCTGCATCGTAGCGGCCCGCGACGATATCTGTCATCCCGCTCTCCACGCACACCTCCACCTCGATGCCGGGATAGCGGCGCATGAAAGACGCGAGAATCGGCCAGAGCACCGTGTCGGCGGCATGCTTGCCCGTGGTGATCCGCACGGTGCCGACCGCCGCCCCGCGCGCCCGGGAGAGCGCCTCGATCTCGCCCTCCAGCCCGGCGAGTGCCGGCGAGAGGGTGGCCAGCAGCCGTTCCCCGGCTGCGGTCGGGGCAACGCTGCGCGTGGTGCGGGCAAGCAGGCGAAATCCGAGTTCACCCTCCAGCCGCTTCATCGTCTGGCTCAAGGCCGACTGCGTGACGCCGAGCCGCCGTGCCGCCCGTGTAAAGCTGCGCTCCGAGGCAATGGCCGCAAAGGCGGCAAGGTCGCTGAACTGATCCGGCCGCATTGATAATCCCTGCTACTGGGCCCCATGACTTATTAGCGGGTTATATCGATATATTAGCTCGCCTACATAGCCGACAAGAGCGACGAAGCAAGGAAGAGGCTATGACGAAGGTATGGCTGGTGACAGGCGCAAGCCGCGGACTTGGGCGCGAAATCGCGAGGGCGGCCCTCGACGCGGGCGACACGGTGGTGGCGACCGCGCGGTCTGCCGACGCCCTGCGCGAGGGTTTTGGAGGGGACGAGGATCGCCTGCATGCGCTTGCGCTGGATATCACCGACGCGGAGGCGGCAAAGGCGGTCGCCGCCGAGACATTCGAACGGTTCGGATCCATCGACGTGCTGGTCAACAATGCCGGCCATGCGGAATTGGGCTTCTTCGAGACCTTCACGGATGCCGCCGTGCGTCGACAGTTCGACGTGAACCTGTTCGGCACCATGAACGTTGCACGCGCGGTTGCCCCCCACATGCGC
The DNA here is from genome assembly GCA_023433855.1 of Pseudomonadota bacterium. Taxonomy (GTDB): domain Bacteria; phylum Pseudomonadota; class Alphaproteobacteria; order Rhizobiales; family Rhizobiaceae; genus Neorhizobium. The sequence continues at coordinate 13,764 of JAEYTV010000573.1, forward strand.
GAGCGCCGCTCGGGCCTCATCGTCACGATCTCATCGGTCAGCGGACTGGTCTCCAGCGCCGGGGGTTCTGTCTATTCCGCATCGAAATTTGCGGTCGAGGGCTGGATGGAGGGCTTTGCGCAGGAACTTGCGCCTCTGGGCGTCCGTTCGCTACTGGTCGAACCGGGGATGCTGCGCACCGACTTCATGGATCGGAAGTCGGCAAACTTCGGCAGCATCGACATTCCAGACTATGCCGAGGCCGTGGCGCAATATCGGGCCTTCGTGGAGGGGGCGAACGGCAATCAGCCGAACGATCCGAAGCTGCTTGCCGCGCGGATCGTTTGGCTCGCGTCCGAGGACGAGACGCCGGCGCGGCTGATCTTTGGCGACGACGCCAGCCAGTGGGCCCTCGCCAAGCTCGACAGGTTGCGAAAGGAGATCGTCCAGTCCGCCGATCGGCGCTGACGGGCTAGTGGCACGGGGGAGGAGAGGATTGCTGGGTCCCTGCGCGGTTCGGGATCTGTGGTCAGGCTGAACAAGGCATCCTGCTCGAAGACAAGCTCAGACCGTGGCGACGCTCTGCCAGCCATAGATGTCTCAAGCAGTGACTACATCTTGGCTCGTGAACGATATGCAAAGAAAAACCAACGACTAAGGTAGTGACATCGAGCGCGCTTTTCACTCTCGATGGCGGCTTCGGGCCGCCAGTGTCATGACGCCGTTGCGCCAATAGGGGAGATTAATTTATCGAAGATGATCAACCTACAGAATTGGCACGACTAAGGTCGCTTGCTCCGAAGTCTCAAATGGCTCAACATACGCCTTCGTTCTAGCAGCATACTGGGGTGCCTGATGCTTCGACCATTCATGCCTTCCCGTGGTCATGATCGGTCGAGGCTGTTCTATGAGGCGCTTGGCTTTGAAACAAGATATGCAGACGCCAGTATTGGCGTGCTGGTTAGCGGTAATGACAGCTTCATCCTGCAGAACTTCTACATCAAGGAGTTGGCCGCAAATTTCGTGGTGCAACTAACCGTTCCTAACGCAACCACACGGTGGAACAAGTACAATCCCGAACGTGTTGCTGATCGGTTCGCAACAGAACCGCCAACACCGCCCGCATTGCAAAATTGGGGCATGATCGTTGGGTTCATTCACGACCCGTCCGGCGTGCTCTGGCACGTCACTGAAGCGAGGATATAACTGCATTCGCTCGTTCGGTACGATTATTCTGCAGCGGAAACGTCTACTGCAGTCGGCGGGACCCGGTATCGACCCTTCCGACTACTTCAGGCTTTCCGCCAACCGCGTGGTCGAGATTGGTGAGCAGGTCTCGATCTAGAACGTCTCCCGGTGATCTCCCATGACAGTTGTAGCATCCTACATCTACCGTGACGGCAAGCGTGCCGAAGAGGTTCCGCTGGTCGCGCAACCGTATCAGCCAAGTGAAGGCGAGTTCGTCTGGATCGGCCTGGTTGAGCCTACGGCGGAGGAAATGGAATACCTCAAGGCGATGTTCCAGCTTCATCCGCTGGCGGTCGAGGATGCGCTGAATGGCGAGCAGGTCCCAAAAATCGACATTTACGGCGATCAGCTCTTCGTGGTGGTGAAGACCGCGCACCTGGAGGGCGAGAAGATCGCCTATGGCGAGACGAGCATCTTTGTTGGCCGTCACCATGTCATCTCCGTCCGCCATGGGTCGGCCCGTTCTCACAGTCAACTGCGGCAGCAACTGGAGCAATCACCGAAGCTGCTTCATCATGGACCTGACTATGTGTTGCACGGGATCATCGACTTCGTCGTGGACGGTTATCTTCCACTGGTGGAGACGCTTGAAGACAGGGTTCTGGAGATGGAAAAGCACGTTCTGGTGTCGTTCCTGCAGCCCGAGCAGATCAGACGCATCTTCAGGATGCGCCGCCAAGTCATCCGCTTCCAGCGTGCCCTCGGCCCCATGTCCGACGTCGCTGGCAAGCTCAGCCACCTCGACCTGCCCTGTGTCGATGAGAACGCCAAGCCCTTCTTTAGGGACGTTCACGATCACATTCGCCGTGTTGAGGGGATGGTCGGGGGCTTACGTGAAATCATGACCTCGGTCTTCGAAGCGTCGAACCTTCTGGAGCAGCAGCGGCAGGGGACCATCACTCGTCAGCTTGCCGCCTGGGCAGCGATCCTTGCAGTACCGACAGCCATCGCTGGCATCTATGGCATGAACTTCGAAAACATGCCGGAGCTGGAAACGCGGCATGGCTACTTTGTTGTGCTTGGTGTCATAGCGGCTTTGTGCACCTTGCTGTACGTACGCTTCAAGCGAGCAAAATGGCTCTGACGAACCTGCAATAGCGGGCTTTGGGGGAAGGAAACGAACGACGAGCCCTGGACATTGTCCGCCGCTCGCCTAGCTGCCCCGGGACATCGATAACGGAGCATACCAGGGCAGCGGCTGTGCTGCTCCGGTAAACTTCGACAATGGCTCCTGTCACGATTACCACGCTGCAGTCGATGCCTGCTACGCCGCATTGGACTAAAGGTGCTGCAGCACGGAGCATCCTCGTGCGGACTTTTCCAAGCTTATCACCAGGGCCGCGACAAGATCGGCAACCAGGCTTCAGCGCCTGACATGACTTGAAGATTGTGCAGCGCAGCATTACCTGCAGATGAACGGACGCCAGATGGTCTCCGACAAGGAGCCAACATGCGAAAGCTTTCCGACACTATTGAGCGCCTGACGAGGCTTCGCGCCGGAGCACCTTTTACTTCGTCAGTTTCTAACCGGCTGACGAGGCTTTCGGGCTTGCTTCAAAACCCCGGTGACCTCAACGCGTTGTACTGGGTGCCTGCGCGTCCCGCATCCGCTCCGGCCCTTGTAGTGGTGCTGCATGGGTGCACACAAACAGCTTCAGGCTACGACGCCGGGACAGGATGGTCGCAACTAGCGGCTGAACACGGCTTCGCCGTTCTCTTTCCTGAGCAGACTCGCCAAAACAATCCCAACCTCTGCTTCAACTGGTTCCATCGGGCAGACACGGTCCGCGACGGCGGTGAGGTCGCGTCTATCCGCGAGATGATCCGCGTCATGGTCGATGATCACGGCGTCGATGCCGAGCGTATATACATCACCGGCCTTTCGGCAGGCGGTGCGATGGCAAACGCCATGCTCGCAACTTATCCGGAAGTGTTTGCAGGGGGCGCTGTCATCGCAGGTCTTCCGTATGGTGTCGCCTCCACTGTTCCGGAGGCTTTTGACCGGATGCGCGGTCACGGCCTTCCCGACCCTCCAGCTCTGAGGGAAAACCTACTCGATGCATCCATGCACGCCGGCGTATGGCCAAGCCTGTCGATATGGCAGGGAACGGCAGACACTACGGTCGTGGAAGCAAATGCTCATGCCGTCGTCGAACAGTGGCGCGGGGTTCACGCCGCGCGGAGCACTCCAGATGTCATGGATCGTGTCCAAGGTCATCGACATCAGGTCTGGAAGGACCGCAGCGGCCGCAGCGCCATTGAGCTGTTCCTGATCGAGGGAATGTCGCACGGCACCCCACTCGACGTTGCTACGGGATACGGTAAGGCAGCACCTTTTCTCCTTGATGTCGGCGTGTCTTCCACGCTCCAGATCGCAAGCACATGGGGCCTTATACCTGCGAACCCCAAGAAAGCTTCCACCACCGATATTGCGCGAGCTACTACACCGCCTCGCGAAGATGGCGGACAACACCCTTCCGGTGTCCAGGAAATCATTGAAGGGGCGCTAAGGAAAGCAGGCCTGATGAAATGACGTTAGCCAGACCCCTTCGCTCAATTCTGCAGCTACAGGTAGTAAATGGGGCGCATAAAACATCGTCATCGCCCTTCATCTCGGTTGCACCGGGATTGTACTTGGAGCTTGCCTCTTGCGGGGCCGCCCGATTACGCATGCTTAGGGCCGAGAGGGGGCTGCCGCTCAGCGCTCAAGGTGGTTAGATCATCAGGTCTAACCGAGAGCATAAGCGGACGTCATTCACATTCACATGCGGCTGGACGGGCAAATGGTCAGCTATCATTATAGTTCGACGTTGCAGTCGGCCGAATGGGAGGGCAGCTTGAGGGAGCTAAGCAGCGATACCGACGGAACCTTGGCGTCTTTAGTTCGGACCTACGGGATTATCCTCGACACGGAAAAGTACGATGCCTGCCTCTCATTTTACCGAGATATACTTGGCCTTCCTGTATGGTTCGAGAACCCTGGGCTCTGCTGCCTGCGCTTCGGTCACGGATATCTCATGATTGAGGCCGGTGGAATGGCGCGACAGCCGCGTAAGTCTAACAGCGAAAACCCGACTACGCTGCGCTTTAATGTAGAAGACGTCTCGGCCGCGGCCGATCTTCTGGAAGGAAAAGGAGTAGCGGTGGAGAGGAAGAGCTTTCCGTGGGGCCAAGTTGCCACGTTCGC
>JAEYTV010000016.1 GCA_023433855.1 Pseudomonadota bacterium
GCTGCGGCCTGGGCCTGTCTTGCACCTTGCGGCATGGCCAGCACCCGCGGATCGGAAACGTGCATCGTTCCGAGCAGATATGACGAGGGGAGCCCCTGTTTATCGATTTTCCAGAAGATGCCGCGGCCGTTCGGGATGGCTGCAGCCTCGGCCAGAATCTCAGCGTAGAGGGCAGGCCTCTCCGTCTTCATCTCCTCCAGCAGATTGGTGCCGGTGCAGGCGGTTGTTTGCGCCCTGGCGGCAGACACCGAGCCGAGGACGAGGAGAAGAGAGGCCAGTGCGATCAGATGCATGATCGTTACCCCCCAAAGCATCAACTTCTGGGCTCGTTCCAGGAAAACGGCAAAGGAGGCGGTCATCATGTCGTCCGTATCAAAAAGGTCCGCCAGTATTATCGGCGACGGTTCGACAACCGCTTAACGCAGTTGGTTAACCCTTCGTTCACGCGCGCGGATGTGCGCGATCATACACGTCGAGCAGCCGAGAGGAATCCACGCCGGTATAGACCTGTGTCGTCGACAGGCTGGCGTGGCCGAGCAGTTCCTGAATGGTGCGCAGGTCACCGCCCCCCGCCAGAAGGTGGGTGGCGAAGGAGTGGCGTAACGCATGCGGGGTCGCCGTGTCGGGAAGACCGAGAGCGCCCCTCAGCTTCTGCATCTCGCGCTGAATGATCGCCGGCTGCAATGGACCACCTCTTGCACCGCGAAACAGAGGCTCGTCGTCAACGAGGTGGTACGGGCACAGCTTCCTGTAGGCGTTCACGGCCTCGAAAACCACGGTAAGCAGAGGCACCATCCGGGTCTTCCCGCCTTTGCCGGTGATGCGCAGTGTCGTCGATCCGGGCGTCAGGTCGGCCGGTCGCAAGCCCAGGGCCTCCGAGATCCGAAGCCCACAGCCATAGAGCAGACTGAGAACAGCCGCGTCCCTGGCGGCGATCCATGGTTCTTCCTGCAGCTGCGCATCTGCGCTAACCAGCCTGATGGCCTGGCCGTCGGAAAGCGGCTTCGGCAGCGACTTCGGTTGCCGCGGCGCACGGATGGCGCCGGCTGCTGCCGCGTTTATCAAGCCTTTACGTTCGAGATAGCGCAGGAACGACCGCAGTCCGGCAAGATGGCGCCCGAGGGAGCGCGCTCCGGATCCCTCACGCCGTCGGGCCGCCAGGAAGGCGCGCAGATCCGCAGGGCGCAGCGTATGGATGTCGGAGAGCGCCGGAGGGCCGCCGAGATGACGAGTGAGAAAGGTCAGGAACTGCCGGGTGTCGCGTTCATAGGCCTCCAACGTATTTCGGGCAAGCCTGCGTTCGCCGGCGAGGCTTTCAAGCCATTCGCGGCGCTTTTCCATGAGATCTGGAGCGGCGATGATCAGTAGTTCGTTCAATCTGGAGCCCGGTTGATTTCCAAGAAGCAGCACCCCAGATTGCTATCGGCGGCGTTACGAAACTCCTAAGGCAGTCTTGGGTAACTACGTCATTGTTAGACCACAGGAAGCTGCGATATACCCGCAGAGCCTGTCTGCGGGAGTTCTTATGGCGCGCCGTGATTCCATCACCCCTCGGGGCCACTTCGCGGAAGCATTCGCTCTTCTTTCTCATGGCAAGCCCGGACATATCGTCGATACGCTGATCACCGAACGCGGGCAACGCATCGTCAGCCATCCGCTCTGGCCGCTCATGCGGCCGTTTCTCTATACCTTGCTGCGTTACGGCCGGGCGATAGAATTTGCCAACGACATTGCCGAACTCAGCGGTTTTCAGTGCTTCGAATATATGAGCGACCTGCTGAAGCTGGATATTCGCGTGGACAATGCCGAGCGTATTCCCCAGAAGGGGGGCTTCATTCTCGTCAGCAACCATCCGACCGGCATCGCCGACGGCGTCGCGGTTTTCGATCTCCTGAAGTCCCACCGCCCCGATCTGATGATTTTTGCCAACCGCGATGCAGTGAGGGTCAATCCGCGGTTCTCCGAGATGATCATCCCGGTTGAATGGCGGGAGGAATACAAGAGCAAGCCGAAGACGCGCGAGACGCTGGTTCTGACCAACAAGGCCGTCGAGGACGGCAAGGTTATGGTGCTCTTCCCGTCCGGCCGGATCGCCTACTGGGCCAACGGCACGCTCAACGAACGGCCGTGGAAGACTTCGGCCGTAGGGCTCGCGCGGAAATACAATCTTCCCATCCTGCCGATCCACACGCGTGCGCGCAATTCCGGCCTCTTCTATTGGCTGGCAAAATGGTCAACGGAACTCCGTGACATGACCGTGTTCTACGAGTTGCTCAACAAGAAAGGCCAGCGTTTCGACTTCACGGTGGGAAAGATGATCTCCCCCCATCAGTTGGAAGGTGACGTGGTCGAAGTAACAAAGGCGCTCGAGCACTACACGGTGTTCGGGCTTGCGGCGGATGGCGATGCAACCTTCAGGCCGTCCGTCAGCGACAAGTCTTATGCGGCGTAACGAGGCCGCTTCATCACTCTTTCAATAGTGAGTTCATAGAGGCCGAGATGCTGCTCCGCTCCATGTTCGCCCAGAACTATCGCTCCCTGCGCTCGCTGCGAATGGATCTCGCCCACGTCAACGTGTTCATCGGTGAGAACGGGGTAGGGAAGTCGAATCTTTATCGCGGCTTGCAACTGGTGCAGGCGGCGGTGCGGGGCACACTCGCTCATGAGATCGCCGCCGAAGGCGGCATGGCATCAGCGCTCTGGTCGGGTCCGCGGCGGGAGGAGAAGAATTTCCGGATCAAGCTTGAGGTCGAGGTGCTCGACCAGGAACGCGCCGTCACGTTCCGATATCGCGTCGAGGCGGGCCTGCGGCCTCCCATCGATGCGGCAGGCTTCGCGTTCGAACCGCAAGTCAAGGCCGAAGAGCTTGCGGTGGAAACTGGATCGCGGCCGGTAACGATGATGAAGCGCGCCGGGCCGGGGATCATGGTGCGCGGCGAACGCGGGCGGATGGAGGAGTATCCCGAACAGGCGATGACATCCGAAACGGCAATAGCCCTTCTGGGAGATGCCGGGCACTACCCGGAAATCGGCGCCTTTCGTCGACTGATTGACGGTTGGCGTTTCTTCCATGGCTTCCGGACCGACCGAGAGTCGCCACTGCGGCGACCATGCCTTGCGGTTACGTCGCCGTTGCTCGATCAGGACGGAAGCAACATGGCTGCCGTGTTCGCAACGCTCGTGCATACCCGCGGCGATACCGTGGAGCTTGGCCAGGCGATCGCGTCAGCCTTCAGAGGCGCCAGGCTCTCTGTGCCGGAGCCTGGCGAATATGCCGAGATTGGGCTGGTCTTTCCGGACTTCCCCCAACGCGTTTTCCAGCCGCGCGAGCTTTCCGACGGCCAGATCCGTTTTCTGGGCCTCGCGGCGGCGCTGATGTCCTACCGCCAGCCACCGCTGATCGCCTTGAACGAACCGGAAGCGAGCCTGCATCCGGACATGTTGCCGCCCCTTGCAGACATGATCGCCGAAGCCTCAAGATCGAGCCAGATCTGGATCGTCACACATTCCCAGCAGCTTGCAGCCGCGGTCGCGGAACGGTGCGGCGTCAAGCCGAAGCAGGTGATCCGGAGGGAGGGGGCGACCTGGATCGAAGGCATGCGGCTGACCGGCGTCATTGACGATGGGGACGATGAGTGACCAGTTGAGGGTTCACTTCTGTTCTCTCTCGGGGCATGGTGCGCGCCGCATGGGCAGAGATTCGTCCCAATTCATCCATTCCCTATTCGGGGATACACTGTCCGAGGCGCCGGCGCAGGTGCGAGTGGTGCCGGTTCTGGTTCCGCTCCCGGTGCCGGAGGCCTACAGCTATGCCGTGCCGGAAGGCATGCATGTTGTGCCGGGTTCGGTGGTGCAGGTGCCGGTCGGCCCGCGGCAGTTGATCGGCGTCGTCTGGGATGGTGATGCCGACGAGAAAGTGGATCCGAAGAAACTGCGGCCGATCACGCTCGCCTTCGACTGCCCCCCACTGTCCAAGGAGATGCGAGAATTCATCGACTGGGTGTCGGCCTATACGCTATCTCCGCCAGGTCTTGTCGCCCGGATGGCGATCCGAGCGCCGGCGGCGCTCGATCCGGAACCCATGATCGAAGGGTTAAGGTATCTCGGGGGCAAGCCGGAACGGTTGACGCCCGCACGCAGCCGAGTCCTCGAACTCGCTGGAGAGGCGGATGCGCCCTGGACGCGAAGCGGGCTCGCCCATGCCGCCGGCGTTTCGCTGAGCGTCATCGATGGACTGGCTGCGCAGGGAATATTCGAGACGATTTTCCTGCCGCCTCCGCCCGTGGTTGCCGCACCCGATCCGGATTACGCCAAGCCGCGCATTGAAGGCCCGCAGAAGGAGGCGGCGGCCGAGATCGTCTCCACCATCAAAGCGGGCGGTTTTGCCGCCTCGTTGATAGATGGGGTCACCGGCTCCGGCAAAACTGAGGTCTACTTCGAGGCGATTGCCGAAACCCTCAGACGCGGAAAGCAGGTGCTGATCCTGCTGCCGGAAATCGCCCTGACCTCGAGCTTCCTGGAGCGGTTCCAGGATCGGTTCGGCGCAAAGCCCGGCGAGTGGCATTCCGATCTTTCGCCGCGCATGCGCGAAAAGGTATGGCGGGGCGTCGTCACCGGTGAGGTGCGCGTGGTCGCAGGAGCCCGTTCGGCGCTTTTTCTGCCATTCGAGGAGCTCGGCCTCATTATCGTCGACGAAGAACATGACCCTGCCTACAAGCAGGAGGATCGGGTTTTCTACAATGCCCGGGACATGGCCGTGGTGCGGGCAAGGATCGGCGATTTCCCGATCGTCCTGGTATCGGCGACACCATCCGTCGAAAGCCAGGTGAACGGGCTTTCCGGCCGTTACACGACCGTACATCTGCCCACCCGCTTCGGCGACGCGGCCTTGCCCGACCTGCACCTGATCGACATGCGGCGGCATCCGCCCGAGCGCGGCGGGTTCCTTTCGCCGGTGCTGCTGCGCGCGATCTCCAAGACCATGGAGCGGAAGGAGCAGGCGTTGCTGTTCCTCAATCGGCGCGGCTACGCTCCGTTGACACTCTGCCGTGTCTGTGGTCACCGGTTCCAATGCCCGCAATGTTCCAGCTGGCTGGTCGAGCATCGATTCAGGAACCAGATCCAATGCCACCAGTGCGGCTACCAGGAGCCGACACCGGAAGCGTGTCCCGAATGCGGCACGTTCGATCATCTGGTGGCTTGCGGGCCGGGTGTCGAGCGCATTGCAGAGGAGGTGGAGAAACATTTTCCAGATGCCCGCACGATCGTCATGTCCTCCGACCTGCTGGGTGGTGTGAAGCGGACGCGGCTGGAACTGGAGGCGATCGCAAAGGGCGAGGCGGACATTGTCATCGGCACGCAACTCGTTGCAAAGGGGCACAACTTTCCATTCATGACCCTGGTTGGGATCGTCGATGCCGATCTGGGCCTGGCGAACGGCGATCCGCGGGCGGCAGAACGCACGTTCCAGCTCTTGTCGCAGGTGACCGGCCGTGCCGGGCGAACGGGCCGAAAGAGCCATGGCCTTCTGCAGACGTTCCAGCCCCAGCATCCCGTGATGCAGGCAATCATCTCGGGCGATGCGGCGGCCTTCTACGAGCGTGAAATCGAAGAGCGCCAGAAGGCCTTGCTGCCTCCCTTCGGGAGACTTGCCTCGCTCATCGTTTCGGCCGATGCCAGGGCCGACGCCGAGAATCACGCCCGTGGGCTGCGCGCCGCGGCGCCCAAAGTGGCCGGGATCTCGGTGCTGGGGCCGGCAGAGGCGCCGCTTGCACTGGTGCGCGGCCGCCACCGTTTCCGTCTGCTCGTGCACGGCCGGCGCAATTCCGATATGCAAGCCTTCCTGAAGGCGATGCTCGCCAACGGGCCGAAGCAGCGCGGCTCGGTTCAGATCCAGCTGGATGTCGACCCACAGAGCTTCCTGTAGATGCACCGTTCTTAGCGACTTCTTTACCCGATGCGCTAGAATCGCGAGATTCGAACAATGCGAGGATGGATGGAACTCTATTTCCCCACCGAGATAGGCGAGCGGGTCGCCTTTGTATGTGCTGCGGCCATTGCCCTTTTCGGGCTGCTTGGCTTTTTGTTCCCCGCCCAGGCCCTGCGGCTTGCCCGTTTCCAGGTGGGCGAGGTGCGACCGGAAGGTTATGCCGCAACGCGGGCGGCAGGTGGACATCATGTCGGGCTCGGTTTGGCAGCCGTCATGCTGGCGCAGGACTGGATCTATCTGGTGCTTGGCGTCGCGCTCGCATTTGCAGCCATTGGACGCCTTGTGTCCGCCGCCTTCGATCGGGCCCTTACCCTGCAGAACATCGCGTTTTTCCTACTCCAGGTTGCGCTCTGCTCGGGCTTGCTCTCCTATGTCTTCGGAGCGGTTTGACGCGGGGCCGCGCACGGCTGCGGAACCTTCCGATGTGAATCCCGGAGCTTACCCGTGAAAATCCTCTGCAAGTCCTTGCGGACAAGGCCTTTTCCGTCATCAGGCGTGTTGCGATAGCCTACATCCTATGCTAGACGGACCGCGAAAGTTGGAAAGGGTAGAGCTCCCGCTCTGCAGGATCTGAAAATAATCAAACGAATTCAAGGGCATGCTGAACCTCCCTTCGGAAGGTCTGGCGCTTGAGTGGCAATACAGGGAAATTGTGCCCGTGGCTGACACGTCCCAGCTTATTTCCGGTGTAGCGGAGCGTTATGCTTCCTCGCTTTTCGAACTGGCTCGCGAGGCTGGCTCGGTCGAGCAGGTCGGTGCCGACCTGGATCGTATCCAGGCGTTGCTGGATGAAAGTGAAGATTTGCGTCGCCTGATTGGCAGTCCCGTGTTTGCGGCCGACGAGCAGCAGAGGGCGATTGCCGCCGTCTCCGACCGCGCCGGCATCGCGGGGCTTGTCGCGAACTTCCTCAGGGTGGTTGCCGGGAACCGTCGCCTCTTCGCTCTTCCGGGAATGATCCGGGCATTTCGGGAAATCGCTGCCGGTCATCGCGGCGAGATCACGGCCGAAGTCACTTCGGCTCATGCGCTCTCCGAGGCGCAGGAAACTGAACTTAAGTCGGCGCTGAAGGGCGTCACCGGCAAAGATGTCGCCATTGCTGTCACAGTCGATCCGTCGATCCTCGGCGGCCTGATCGTCAAGGTTGGCTCTCGTCAGATCGATACCTCCCTTCGCACCAAACTCTCCACTCTTAAGCTTGCATTGAAAGAGGTCGGCTGATGGATATCCGTGCAGCGGAAATTTCCGCAATTCTCAAGGATCAGATCAAGAATTTCGGTCAGGAAGCCGAAATCTCCGAGGTCGGCCAGGTTCTGTCCGTCGGTGACGGTATCGCTCGCGTCTATGGCCTCGACAATGTCCAGGCCGGTGAAATGGTGGAGTTCCCGGGCGGCATCCGCGGCATGGCGATGAACCTCGAGGCTGACAACGTCGGCGTCGTCATCTTCGGTTCTGAGCGTGGCATCAAGGAAGGCGACACGGTCAAGCGGACCCGTGCCATCGTCGATGTTCCGGTTGGTCCGGAACTGCTCGGTCGCGTCGTTGACGCGCTTGGCAACCCGATCGACGGCAAGGGCCCGATCAATGCGACGCGCCGTTCGCGCGTCGACGTGAAGGCTCCCGGCATCATTCCGCGCAAGTCGGTTCATGAGCCCATGTCGACCGGCCTCAAGGCCATCGACGCCCTCATCCCCGTAGGTCGCGGCCAGCGCGAGCTGGTCATCGGTGACCGCCAAACCGGCAAGACCGCGATCATCCTCGACGCCTTCCTGAACCAGAAGGCCATCCACGATAACGGTCCGGAGAACGACAAGCTCTACTGCGTCTATGTGGCGATCGGCCAGAAGCGCTCCACGGTTGCCCAGTTCGTGAAGGTTCTTGAGGAACGCGGCGCTCTGCAGTATTCGATCATTGTTGCTGCAACCGCCTCCGATCCGGCGCCGATGCAGTACCTTGCTCCCTTCGCCGGTTGTGCGATGGGCGAATACTTCCGCGACAACGGGCAGCACGCGCTGATCGCCTATGACGACCTGTCCAAGCAGGCTGTCGCCTACCGCCAGATGTCCCTGCTTCTGCGCCGCCCGCCTGGCCGCGAAGCCTATCCGGGCGATGTCTTCTACCTGCACTCCCGTCTGCTGGAGCGTGCCGCGAAGCTCTCCGACGAACGTGGCGCGGGCTCGCTCACGGCTCTGCCTGTCATTGAAACGCAGGGTAACGACGTTTCCGCCTTCATTCCGACCAACGTGATCTCCATCACCGACGGCCAGATCTTCCTTGAAACCGACCTCTTCTACCAGGGCATCCGTCCCGCCGTGAACGTCGGTCTGTCGGTCTCGCGCGTCGGCTCGGCCGCTCAGGTCAAGGCGATGAAGCAGGTTGCCGGCTCGATCAAGGGCGAGCTTGCTCAGTATCGCGAAATGGCCGCCTTTGCCCAGTTCGGCTCCGACCTCGATGCCTCGACCCAGCGCCTGCTGAACCGGGGTGCGCGCCTGACTGAACTCCTGAAGCAGCCGCAGTTCTCGCCGCTGAAGACGGAAGAGCAGGTTGCTGTGATCTTTGCGGGCGTCAACGGATATCTCGATAAGATTTCTGTCGGGGATGTCGGCAAGTTCGAGCAGGGCCTGCTGTCGTACCTCCGCTCCGAGGGCAAGGGCGTTCTGGAGACGATTCGCACCGAAAAGCAGATCTCCGACGACACGAAGGCGAAGCTGAAGTCGGCCCTCGACACCTATGCCAAATCGTTCGCCTGAAGTCAGGATCTAGCTCGAGGACCGATAACGGATGCCTTCACTTAAGGATCTGAAAAACCGGATCGCCTCCGTCAAGGCGACGCAGAAGATCACCAAGGCGATGAAGATGGGCGCCGCGGCAAAGCTGCGCCGGGCCCAGGAGGCAGCCGAGGCTGCCCGCCCATACGCGGAACGGATGAACAGGGTATTGGCCGGCCTTTCGGCCGCCAATGCCGGGAATGCCGAAGCGCCGCTGCTGCTCTCGGGTACGGGCAAGGATCAGGTCCATCTCCTGGTCGTTGCGACCGGCGAGCGCGGATTGGCTGGTGGTTTCAACTCCTCCATCATCCGCCTGGCGCGCGACCATGCACAGAAGCTTCTTGCAGAAGGCAAGACGGTGAAGATCCTCACTGTCGGCCGCAAGGGCAACGACGTGCTGCGCCGCAGCTTCAAGGACAACATCGTCCACTACATTACCTTCCGCGAAGTCAAGCAGCTCGGTTTCGTCCAGGCTGACGAAGTGGCGCAGAAGGTGCTGCAGATGTTCAACGCCGGCGAGTTCGACGTGGCGACGCTGTTCTTCGCGCGCTTCCAGTCGGTGATCTCGCAGGTTGCGACCGCGCAGCAGATCATCCCTGCCAAGTTCGAGACGGGTGAAACTGCATCGACCGCAGCTTCCGCGCTCTATGAATACGAGCCGAGCGAACAGGAAATTCTGGAAGAGCTCCTGCCGCGCAACGTCGCGATGCAGATCTTCCGTGC
>JAEYTV010000079.1 GCA_023433855.1 Pseudomonadota bacterium
GTCGCGGGCCACGGCGGGCGCCTGGTCACCGTTCCCTATGTTGACGACCGCGAAGACCTCGCGGGCCTGCTGGAAGCAGTGCGTCGCGAAAACGCCCCGCTCGTCTATTTCGCCAATCCGGACAATCCGATGGGGAGCTGGTGGGATGCCAAGAGCATCGTTTCCTTCGCAGAGGCTCTGCCCGAAACCTGCCTGATGATTCTCGACGAAGCCTATTGCGAAACGGGCCCCGCCGACGCCACGCCCGCCATCGGCACGTTGATCGACCGGCCGAATGTCATTCGCACCCGCACTTTTTCCAAAGCATACGCGATGGCCGGCTCGCGCGTCGGATATGCCGTCACCACCCCGGGCACGGCCCAGGCTTTCGACAAGATCCGCAACCACTTCGGGATGAACCGGATCGGTGTGGCCGCGGCACTCGCCGCACTCAAGGATCAGGCGTATCTTTCATCCGTGATCGGCAAGATCAAGGCTTCGCGCCAGAGGATCGGGGCGATCGCCGTTGACAATGGCCTGAAGCCCCTCCCCTCGGCCACGAATTTCGTGGCGGTGGATTGCGGCCGTGATGGCCCATATGCCCGATCCATCGTCGACGGACTGATGGAGCACGGGGTCTTTATCCGCATGCCCGGCGTGGCGCCGCTCAATCGCTGCATCCGCATCAGCGCGGGACCGGAATCCGACATGCTGTTGCTGGAAGAGGCCCTGCCGAAGGTACTGAAGAGCCTGTAGAGCGCCTAGCGGCGGCGCTCCCCTGTGGCACAGAGGGGCAAGCCCTGCCTCAGTGCATCGTCATCCATTCGCGGGCGGCGCGCAGTGCCGCCGCCAGCTGCGTCTTCGTCATGGTTTCCGCCAGGTCGGCGCGCAGCTCCGCCGCGCGGTCGGACCCCTTGATCGCTGCGATGTTCAGCCACTTGTGAGCCGAGACGAGATCGACATCGCAGCCGCGGCCCGTGGCGTACATCAGGCCCATCTCGCAGAAGCTGTCGGCGCGGGCCTCGCTGCCCGTCGTTGCCACGTCGGAGTAGTTCATTTCAAAGCGTGCCATTGGTCTTGTCCCTGTCTGAAACCTGTTGTCGTCTGCCCTGTTTTTTCCATCCGGATCACCGTCTTGCGCGGCTTCGCGATCCTTCCGGCCGGCGGCGTGTGCCGCTCCTTTTGATGGCCTGACTATGCTCCAAACCTTCCAAGAGACGCCTAAAAAGCATGATTAATCTAGGGAAAACAAAGTTCAAATACTTGGTAAAATTGGGTTTTTGTTAAACATGGAACTGCCTGCGCTACCGGGATTCTGCGCCCGGGTTTACCGACGATTTACATTTGGCGTTAAACGCATTGCTAACCATCAAATTGATCTGCGGCCTCTTCCGACAACCGCACGAGGTCTGCGTCGACGCGGCAATCTTGCGTGAGAGCGGCGCGGAGAGCCGCCAGCCCCACCTATTTACCTTTACGTGTGCGTAAGCTAGCTTTTGCTTGATCTGCGGGAGGAGCGTGGGGCGGACGACCGCCAGGCATGCCGGGATCATCGAACGGGCCAAGGAGGAAACCTCATCATGATGCGCATATTGATGCTGGCCGGGAGCATTCTGCTGGTTGCGGCGAGCGGACAGGCGGCTGAGCCTATTGAAGGGAACTGGAAAACGGCCAGTGGCGAGACTGCGACAATCGGTAAATGCGGCGGCGCCTACTGCGTGACCCTGAAGACTGGGAAACATGCGGGTAAACAGATCGGCCGCCTGTCGGGCAAGGACGGACAGTATAGCGGCGAGATCACCGACCCGGCAGAGGACAAGACCTACAGCGGCTCAGGGGCCGTAAGCGGCAATGCACTCAAGATGAAAGGCTGCGTCCTGAAGATTCTCTGCAAATCTCAAACCTGGACTCGCATATGATCTAACCTGACGACAGGCATGAAAGCGCCCGGCTGCCGCCGGTCGCTTGTTCGTGCCCATCGCGCCTGGCCGAATCTCAAGGCACGGCATCGTCAAATATGGCAAAAACGGCCTTCAGCGGTCCTGGCGAGCAGCTCCAAAGCAGTGTCACAGTTTTGTGAAATGCTTGAATGCAGTGCAGCGAAAGTTTACGCCATGTAAAAGCCACGAAAAGGCCCCATTCCGGTTAGATCGCGCAATTTATGCGAGCATTTGGCGATCTTCATTATAATCATCTGAAAATAAACATCTATTTTCGTTAACGTACTTTACCTTAATCGATTTTGTTGGTCATTGAGGCGCATTCGGAATGCGTCTGCACGCTTCACGTGCATTTCGCAGATGCGAAATGACATCGTCAACGTTTCATTGACAGCAGTAGCCAAAAAGGGGGGCTTCCGGATCGAACCGATCGGTCCGATATGAACCGTTGTAAACAGAATTCATTTTCCGGCTCGGACGACCCACCTGGGCCAAATCGATCAAAGGACGAAAACAATGAAGACCATTGCATCCGCTTTCGCCGCAGCCCTCATCGCTTCGGCTTCCTTCGCAGGCGTCGCACTCGCAGAGGGCGACTATTACGAAGGTGCATCCAAGGCTGCCGCCGTCGATCATATCAGCACTGGCAGCATCGACCAGGTTCGACAGCCCACGTCGCGTGACAACCGCGAATTCGCAGTCGATCACGGCGACTATTACACCGGCGCAAACCGCCCCATTTAGGTGCAGAGCATCATTAACATCGGCAAGGGTCGCAGCCGTCAAACCCTTAGCCACAGGTCACCGTCGAGGATTGAAGACGGCAGTGGACAATTTTCACCAGCCTTACTACCGCGCATCAATACGCGGTAGTGCCCTTGTCCCACAAACCTCCACCGGGCTGGCTGGTCGGCAGCTAAGCGAGAATGGCTATTAGCTTACTTCCATCTTCTAACAAGGCTCCAGCCTCGCTGATGATGTCGGGTTTGCCGTCTTCACCAAGCAAGATGGCACGGCCTTCACTCTAAGGAGCTATCATGCACAATCGTATTCAACGGCCGTTCCTTGCGCTGGCATCGATTGCGGCTGTCCTGGCGGTCTTGACAGCTTCATTCGCTGCGTTTGGCGGCTGGTTCAGCGGTGGAATCACCGCGCAAAAAATCGTTGACGAGCTTGAGACAGCTGGCGGTCTGCACCCGGGATACCGTCGCAACCATGCGAAGGGCATCTGTGTTACCGGCATGTTTAAGCCTTCTATCAACGCGGACCGTTTTTCAAACGCCCGTGCTTTTTCCCAAGCCAGTGTTCCGGTTGTCGGTCGATTTTCGATCAGCGGTGGCGATCCACATAGTGCGGACGGCAAGGCGCGCGTACGCGGACTAGGTCTTCTTCTGAAGACTGACGACGGACAGGAATGGCGTATGGCGTTGGGCAACTTTCCGTTCTTTCCTGTGGCTACACCGGAGGGGTTCGCGGCACAGGCACAAGCAAGTCGTCCCGATCCCACAACAGGCAAGCCCGATCCGAATAAAATGAAGGAGCTTGTTGCGCGATACCCTGAACTTACCAACTTCCTGAAATGGGCGAAGACGGCACCTTTCTCGACAAGCCTCGCAAACACCCAGTTCAATGGCATCAATGCATTCCAGATAGCCAATTCGATGGGTAGGCATGAATATGTCCGGTGGTCCCTGCAGCCCCAGGCACCCTTCGAAAAGCTGAGTCCAGAGCAACTGCAGAATGCCGATACTGATTTTCTAGGCGAAGACCTTGTCAAGCGTCTCGCCGCTGGACCCTTGTCCTGGGACCTGGTCCTGCAGTTCGCCGCAGCTGGTGATCCGATTGTTGACGCGTCGAAGGCATGGCCAGAGACACGGCGCAAAGCCGTCGTCGGGAGGGTCACTCTGACCCATTCCGAGCCACAGGAAAACGGCATCTGTCGTGACATCAATTTCGATCCCCTGATCCTGCCGCAGGGAATTTCGGGTACGGATGACCCCATCCTCCAGGCCCGTTCTTCCGCATATTCGGTGTCTTTCAACCGGCGGGAAGAAGAGATCAGCCGCGGCCACGCCCCAGCCTCAATAATGAATAAGGAGCATGTTCAATGAAAACCCGGAAGCATTTCAATCGTGCTGCTCGCTCACTTCACTGGTTGATGGCGATCGCCCTCTTCGCGATGCTGGTAAGCGGCGTCGTGATGGTAACGTCTTTGCAATATCACGCCGCTCTCCTCGACTGGCATCGGCCTCTTGGCATCGTGATCCTGGGACTTGTCATGGTGCGCTTCATAAACCGATTGCGAAACCCGCCACCGGCGCTCCCGACGGACCTGCCGCGATGGCAGGTCATTGCCGCGCATGCTTCCCACTGGGCTCTATATACATTGATGTTCGTCCTGCCGTTGATCGGCTGGGCAATGCTTTCCGCTGCAGGGTATCCAATCAGGATGACCGACAGCTTCTACCTGCCCACTATAATCCCGCAAAGTACCACGGCGTATGGCATATTAAGGCCGTTGCATGGCCTGCTCGCCTATCTCTTCTTCCTTGCCATCCTGGGCCACCTCGCGGCGGCACTATACCACGCCTGGGTCCGACGCGACGGCGTGTTCTCGCAAATGGCGCTGAGCCCGAAGAACACAGATGACCTCGAACGAAGGCGTAGTTAACCGCCATCGCATAACTGTTGCAGGGGGCAGATCGCCCGCCTCGTGCTCACGCAGAACTCCGATGATCTGCTCGTCGGTAAATCGCTTCATCTGTCCGTCCTTCAAATCAAGGCCGGACTCTAACTTCAGGTGGAGGAAACAATCAGTGGAAGGTCAGCCCCCGTCGCCAGACAGGGCATCAAGAGAAAAGACGTGCAGGACCTCGTGATCACCGCCGTCAAGAACCGCATCGGTCGCATCATGATATTCGATGCGATCGAACGGCTCACCGACAGCGACTCCTGCTTCATCGCCAGGGACACCGCATTATCCGTGGCCCGCAATATCAGCTTGGAACCGTGCACGACACCGGTGCGAGGCCCACAGTGGAACAGCATTGCCGAGGCGTTCGTCAAGACATCCAAGCGACTACGTCTTGGTCGATCCCGCCGGATGCGGAAGCCGTTATCGCTCAACTGCGTTGGTCCGAGCATTACAACAATCTTCACCCGCACAGTGTTTAGCATCGATCGCCGCGCGAATTCACCAGTTTGCAATTTCAAATCTGAACATGTCCGGCCTTTTGGGGCCAACTCCGCCACCGAAGATAACCCGAAATGGCTGAAAGCCGACTCGGCCATGCTCCCGCTGCACGCACGATCGTCCGTTTCGCTTGGCGTCCGCTTGCCAGTAAAATGTCTATCCAATAAAGGTAGCTTTCAAGGCGCGTAGAAATAGCAGGGAGACGACCACGCGGTAGGCGTCGTGAGGGGCTGTCCACATTCTTTCATCGGCGGCTTTCACCGGATGTCTTAGTCGACACGAGCAGGTTATTTCGTGACAAATGATGAAGAATTGATAGATAGGCTTGTGAAAGATCTGGCCCCCGTGGGGCGTCATGCGCTGCGGATGCGGCTTGCTTACGTTGTGATGATCGGTTTGGCGGGTGCGGTTGTTGCGCTGGCTGTATCGTTTGCATTTCGCCCGAATGGCCATCACGTGACCTTCGCTGCTTTTTGGGTGAAATTTCTGTATACTGCGGGTTTGATGGGCGCGACGATAGTTGCACTTGAGCGCATAGCGCGACCAGATGGCTCGATAGGCAGCTTGGTGCGCATTTCGGTCGCGGCGTTCGGCTTGATTGTACTCTTGTCTGTCGTGCAACTGAGCCTTTCGCCCGTTTCATCGTACTCGGGTCTAATTCTTGGACATACGGCGATTTTGTGCCCCTTTCTGATCCTGGGTTTCGGTATGCCGGCGTTTTTCGCCAATATGTGGTTCCTTAATCGCGCGGCTCCCCTGGATCCGCAGCTTGCCGGTTTTGTTGCCGGAGCTTGCGCTGGCGCGGTTGGCGGATGGGTGTACTCATGGGCCTGCAACGAGAATGGCGTTCCGTTTATTGCGATCTGGTACACGTTCGGCATTGTGCTGAGTGGACTATTGGGCGGTGTTGTTGGGAGGTTCATGCTGCGCTGGTAGTTACGAGCGCCTTGATAGTTTGAGAGACACTATCGCGCGCGTTTCCGGGGGCGACTTATGTCGCAAACTCCGGGCTCAGTTCTGGCATTTGTGTCGTCCAATGGCACAAGATCAATATCGCACCTATCGACGAAAACCCGAACGCAGAGGTCAGTCCGCGCTGCTGCGGACGACAATCTAGTAGCAGTTACGCGATTGCCGCGCCGTGAGGCCGTGGTGGCTCCAGCAACTTGCCGCAGATTCGCCAACAGAGAGCAAAGAGCGGGCTGGTCCCGGATTGCTCTGACCCCTCAATCATCGCAGCTTTAAGCGGCGTTCGGAACAATTGGTGGCAAACTGATGTCGTCCTGTTGTCTACCCTATTGCCGCCGGGCCGTGAGGGCGAAGAAAACAACTACCAGCGCAGCAAATGCCTTCCCAGTAGCGCTCCAATGAAACCGCAACACAGGATACCGAAGGTGTACCAAACTGCGATGAAGGGAAAACCATCATCAACGCAGCCCCAAGAATACATCAAAGCACCTGCGGCTCCTGAAGTCAGGCCCGCGACGAAGCCCGCCAATCCAAGGTCGGTTGGCGCCGAGCGGCGCAAAAACCAGATGTTTGTCAGAAATACCGGCGCCGCTACCACGATGATTGCAATTGAGCAGAACCAGGAAGAACCTCCAAAGATCAGACTGGGGTAGTCGGCGGACGGTGCAGTTTTCAACTGCCAAAGAGCGAGTAGCGCAATCGATAAATACATCGCCAGCGCGTAGACGCCGTTGCGACGGGGAAGCCCTCCTGGCCGAGCAACGACGATCAAAGCATGGATGCCGATTTGAAAAAGGGCAAGTGGATAGGCGAATTTGATCCAGAAAGCCGGGAGATAAAGCGCGGTGCTCACGTCTGGCCGAAAGTTCCGAACTGAGAGCAGCATTAGGGCCGACAGGATGAGGCCGGCCGTGATGGCGACTGCCAGTTTCGTACTGAGCGCTCGTACGTGAACCGGGCGAAGATCCAGAGCTAACCTGTCGATTTAATTATCCATTGCTTCGTTCGCCTGTCAGTCTCGCCGCCAGGGCTTTGATACCTCGATGAACACTTACCTTCACAACTGCCTCGCTCCGACCGCCGGCAGCAGCGGCTTCTGCCACAGATCGACCTTCTAGCCTGACCTGGCGGATCATCTCACCCTGAAAAGGAGGAAGGCTCTCGAGTAGGCGCTCCACATCCATACCCGCGGTGACGGCATCTACGCTGTATCCATCGACCATGTCCTCAACCAAATCCAGGCCGACATGGACACGACTGCCCGACCGCCGATAGTGGTCAACAAGCTTGTAGCGGGCAACGGTGAAAAGCCACGCTGTAAACGGTCGATCCCGGTCGTATGTTATCCGCCGTTCATGCAGTGCCATCAGCGTCTCCTGTACAAGGTCTTCCACATCGGCTGCGGCCGAGCGGCCGAGCCGACGTGAGTAGAAGCTAAGTAGCAGGTGCCGCAGCATATGGAGCAACGCGCGGTACGCGGTGTCATCGCCGTCAAGGGACGAAAGCATCAACGCTTTCAACTCCGGTTCAGTCAATCGCTTCATTGTTCAGAAACTCATTCGGCAGGAAGCGCATATGGTTACAGTCTCGATACAAAAATATTGCGGTTGAGTATAACAGTCAGCGGTTCGGATCTTGATCCCAAGTGCCAGAGATCGAAGCCAGCGACCGCAGGAAGCCTGCGTCGGCCGTTATTTTAGGAGGTAAAGGAAAAGAATATTACGTGCAACGCTCTCTTGATGGTCATGTCACGTTGTTAGTGGCTTAACGGTTGATGCTAGGCCGGCGCGATGAACGCGTCGATCGTCAGCTACAAGAACCATCGTTTTCCACCGCAGACCATTGCCCATGCCGTGTGGCTTTGTTTCCGGTTTCCTCTGAGCCTGCGGCTGGTGGAGGAAATGCTTCTGGAGCGCGGCATCATCGTTTCCTACGAAACGATCCGGCGATGGAGCCGCAAGTTCGGCGCGGCCTATGCCAAGACACTGCGCAGAAAGAAGCAGTGGCGAGAGGACATCTGGCATCTGGACGAAGTGGTGATTTCGATCGGTGGCCGGAAGCACTGGCTTTGGCGAGCCGTAGCCCAGGACGGCTATGTTCTCGACGAGATCGTCCAGATCCGCCGTGATACCAAGGCTGCCAAGCGATTGTTGATCAGGCTGCTGAAGAGGCAAGGCCTTTCGCCAAAGCGCATCGTTACCGACAAGCTGCGTTCATATGGAGCGGCAAAGCGAGAGGTCATGCCTATCGTTGAACACCGTTCGCATAAAGGCCTGAACAATCGTGCGGAGAATTCACACCTGCCGCTGCGCAAGCGAGAACGAGTGATGCAAGGCTTCCGATCCGACGCAGGCTTGCAACGATTTATCTCGGTCTTTTCGGAGAACAGAAATCACTTCGTCCCTCCGCACCAGCAACACTCTGCCCTCGCCACCCACATTCATCGTATCCGCGCAATGGCGCAGTGGAAGGCCGTAACCGGCGCAGCTGCCTGAGGTTAACGACAAGCCCTCGCCCGGGTTCAGTCATACAACGTGATATCACCGTTTCACCCTAGTTTACCTCCTTCAGCCTCTGACATAGCACAACAACTTCAGGGATGTCCGGAGACTCTGACACATACCCCAGATACCTCGCAAGATTGTGCTGGGCGGCAACCCCGGTCTCCGCTGAGCCTTCCAGTCCGCCACATGCGACCTGCAGCCACTGCAACTCCATCGTCTCCGCTTCAAGGTCGATAGCTTTGATGCGGCTGCGGAACGCTTCCTGCTCGTTCCTGTCCGGAAGCAGGGCCTGCTGCTTGAGATGCCGGCGTATGTGTCGGATCGGGACCACCACGTTGGAGCGCCATCTGGAAACGCAGCCGTCAAGCCGCGTGATCTCATCGAGATCCAGACTTTCGCCCCGCGTAGCGCGCCAGAGCAGGCAGATCACGATATTGACGTCTGCCCCGTGCTCGTCCTTGCAGCGCAAGGCATGCGCTTTGCACATCGGGATCGGAATAGAACCTGAGGGCAAACTCCCAGAGATCGACCGTCATGCTCCCCTGGGTCAATGGGACAGCGTCGTATGAATGGTCTGGCGGATCCGCTCCCTTTCCTCGTCGCCGATCTCCGCCGACATCCGGATGTCCTGCGCTATCTCCGCCGGCCGTTTGAGAACGATGATCCGGTCGCCGATGTCGAATGCCTCGTTGATGGAGTGCGTAATGAACACGGCGGTCTTGTTGTTCTCCTGCACCAGCTGCGCAAACTCCGTCCTCAGACGCTTCGAGGTGATTTCATCCAGCGCCGAGAACGGCTCGTCGCAGAGCAGCAGCGGCGCATCGGTTGCGAACGCACGTGCAATCGACACCCGCTGCCGCATCCCGCCCGACAAGGCATGAGGGTAATCGTGCTCGTGATCCTTCAAGCCCAGCTTTTCCAGCCAGTACATGGCGCGGGCGGTCCGCTCCGTCTTGGACAGGCCCAACACTTCCAGCCCGAGCTCGACATTCCGCAAGGCCGAGCGCCAGGGCAGCAGGCGGTCGTTCTGAAAGACGATCGCCATCTTGCCTCGAAACCAGTCGAATTTCTCGAATGGATTGTTGCCCATCACGCGCACCTCCCCTTCGGTTGGCGCGGTCAGCCCGGAAATCATGTTGAACATCGTGGACTTGCCGCAGCCGGTCTTGCCGAGCAGCGGCACGAGTTGCCCCTGCTTTATCTCGAGGTTGAGTTGATCCACGGCAACGAGCGGGCCAAAGGCTTTGCGAACGTCGCGGAAGCTGATTGTGGCTTCACCGGGCACTCCGGCAACCTGGGTGGGCGGTCTGTCGATCATGGCGGTACTCATCATATGGATCTCTCCGAGACTGCGCGATAGCGGAACGCCATGCGTTCAATGAGGGTCAGGAACCACTGGAAAAGCAACACGAAGAAAACGAGCTGCAGGGTCCATGCCAGCGCGCCGGCCATGTCGAACAGCTGCTGCTGCTGAAGCAACTGGTAGCCGACCCCACCGGAGGAGCCGACAAGTTCCGCGACCACGACGACGCGGCTTGCATTGCCGAGGTTGACCTTCCATGCCGTCAGTATTTCCGGCAGGACCGAGGGCAGGACCATGGCAGAAAAGAATTTCCGCCGGTTCGGCCGAAAACTCATTACCATTTCCAGCAGGTCTTTGTTCATCCCGCGGAGGGCGCCGACGATCTGGAACGTGAAGGCCGGAAGCGTCGTGACGATCATGATGAAGAGGATGCGGAACTCCACCCCGTGGAACCAGATGATCGCAAACACCACCCAGCTGAGCGCCGGAACGCCCTGAAAGAAAATTAGCACCGGCGTCAACAGTCGATCGACCGACCGCCATTGCACGATCAGTATCCCGAACACGGCTCCCATCAGGAACGCACCCGCAAGCCCTGCAAGGATACGCAGCGCCGTCGACAGGACGCTCGAAAAGTCCGACCAGTTCGACAATATTTCCAGAACGCGCGCAAAGACGCTGGTCAGCGGCGGGAACAGATAGGGCGGGAAGAAGAGCGACGCCACCTGCCAGCAGGCGGCAATCAGGACGAAGGGTGCGATCGTCCAGAATGCCTTTCCGACCGCGTCGAGGACGGCTGCGCCGGGAGGCGCAAGATCACTGGTACTCATTACTGCCCACTGCCTTCATAAATCGTTGCATCGGTCGGCATCGAGGGGAAGTATCCGATTGTCTGACCGACCTCGTACACCTTTGCGATTTCGCCCTTGATCTCGCCTGCCCATTTCACGTTGAGACCCAGACGGTCGTTTGCCTTGATGAGCTCGGCATAACTCTTGGACACTTCGGCAGAACCACCTGCGATGACGTCCGCCGCCTCGTCGGGATTCGCACTGATCCAGTCCGCGGCGTCCTTGTATGCGGCATAAAGCGCGGCGATCGTCTTCTCGTTCCCGGCGATCCAGTCGCGATGGGCAGCGACCCCGAGGTAGGGAATGTTGGGCGAGCCGGCAAACTGCTCCCATGTCTCCTTGATCTTCAGATCAATCGAGCGAACGTTCGGATTCTGGGATGTGAGTGAAGTGAATGCAGGCTCCCATAGCTGCACGGCGGCGGCGCGATCTGCCATGACATAGCCGACCAGGCCGGGGGTCGCAGTGTTGACCGCGTTCACCTTAGAAAGGTCGAACCCTCGCGCCTGCGCAAGCCACCGGAACATCTGGTAGTTCGTGGTGCCGGTGGCGGCGGCGACATCCTGTCCTGCAAGATCCGACAGGCTCTGAACCTCATCCCGGGTCGTGACCACGGCGCCCCAGAAGTCGAAAAGATTGAAGAGGTACGCGGCTTCCACGCCACGTGTCTCGGCGAGGCCGACGGTGAGCAGCGCCGCACTCCCCCCGATCTTGAACTCACCGGAGTTGAACTGCGAGGCATAGGCGTCCGGCGTGCGCTCGGCGAACGTGATGTTCAGCCCGTGGGCGGTATCGAAGTTCTGCGCCTTGATGACCGGCGGCAGGAAGGCGCCGAGCGACGGCGGCCCGAATACCACGATGGAAAGATCGGTGACCTGTTCCTGCGCATTGGCGCCGGATGAAAACAGAATGGTGGATGCCATGAGAGTGGCGGCGAGGGCCGTGCGCATTGTTTCTCCTCCCGTGAGACGCTGCGAGTAGGGCAAGCATGTCTGAACTGCTGCAGCCTGTGCTCAGCCTAGAAGTTGATTGCCACAATGTCAAATAAATCGTATCGCAATCTGCAGAAACTACGCATGATAAGTGATACAATTTGGAGCCAACGCTAAGAGACGTCGCGCCGCCACGGGAGGCGACGCGAAAAAGATAGGCATATTCAAGTG
>JAEYTV010000117.1 GCA_023433855.1 Pseudomonadota bacterium
CCGTATCCCGGTGGTGTACGGTGAAAGCGGTGCCCAATTGGCGTCGTATGCCATAAGAATGCCTTTCTGTTTTCCCGCTTCCGCCATACCGTCCAACACGACTTCTGCACAAGGAGTTCCGGCACGGCGCGTCAATTCGCCCGCGCCGCAGCGCCTCCGGAACCATTCCTCACCCCACCGGTTCGGTTGGCAAGCAGAAGGCCCAGCAACGGCGTTCCAGGCCGGGTCATCCTGAAGTCCTCTCTGAACAGCTTCCCAAGGAGCATAATCATGAATCCCACCCCCGCCGAAAAGGGCCTCGCGATAGTCCCGGGCGCGTCCACGGGCATCGGATATGAGCTTGCCAGATGCGCCGCACAGGATGAATATGATCTCGTCATTGCCGCCGACGAGCCCCGGATCCAGGAGGCGGCGATGAAGCTCAAGGAGTTCGGGCACCGGGTGGAGGCCATGCAGGTGGATCTCTCTACTCCCGATGGCGTCCGCCGGTTCGCTGCCGGCGTTGCCGCACTGGGTCGTCCCGTAGACCTCCTGATGGCGAATGTGGGCCGCGGCCTCGGCGACGGTTTCCTCGACCAGGATCTCAACGAAGTCCAGAAAGTGGTAAACACCAACATCAGTGGCACATTGGCCCTCGTTCACGAGATCGGAAACCGCATGCGCACCCAGGGCAAGGGTCGCATTCTCTTCACGGGCTCGATTGCAGGCTTCATGCCAGGCACGTTCCAAGCAGTGTATAATGCGACCAAGGCGTTCATCAACTCCTTCTCCTTTGCGTTGCGAGAGGAGCTGGACGGTTCCGGCGTGACCGTGACCTGCCTCATGCCGGGCCCCACTGATACGGAGTTCTTCGAACGGGCCGACATGCTGGACACCGCTGTTGGTCAGGGCAAGAAGGATGATCCCGCCTTTGTGGCCCGTACCGGCTTCCATGCGATGATGAATGGCGAAGGTGATGTCGTCGCGGGTTGGAAGAACAAGGTTATGACCGCCGTCGCCAATGTCACGCCTTCGGGGATGCTGGCGAACCAGCACCGCAAGATGGCAGAGCCCGGCAGCGGCAAGGCCAACTGATTGATATCACCGCCCGGTCGCGACGTGGCCCGCCCGACATGATCGAGGCGGGCTTTCTCGCAGACCGCAGGCAAGATGCGAGAACTTCTTTCGTTTGAGCTCTTGGGAAGTAAGATACATGTCCTCGGCAAGACTTGTGTCGCTGCAACGGCAACCCTGACCTTTAACTCACCAGACCCCAAGCCTCATGACCTTCAACTCCCCTGGCCTCGGCATCCTCAACCACGGTCACCTGACGCGGCTGAAGTGGCATCGACTGCGTCGCAGTCTGCAGGACCCGCCGTTCTCCGCTGAAGTGATTGCAGCGGGCCTCAGTGTGGGTGCATCGATGGAGCTCGACCTCCGCGTCCGGTCGGACGGCGGTTTTGTCGCTCTCCACGACGCAGAACTTCAGGGCGAAACCACCGGGCACGGCAAAATCCGGAATGCCACGGCGAGCGATATCCGCAGCCTTCGGCTCGTCAACGGAGGCCATTCTCCCCTCCTCAGCGAGGATCTGGCGGTCATGCTCCAGTCACCCGCGCCCGGCGCACTCCTGCAACTCGACATCAAGGATGAACTTTCGACGATCGGCGAAACCGGACTGGATCATCTGACCCACTGCCTCGCCGGCCCCTTGCCCTGTGTCATCGTCAGCGCCCGCGACCTGGATCTGCTCGTCGCCGTGAGAGAAAAGCTCCCCGACTTGGCGCGCGGTATCGACCCTTCCCGCCGACTGGCCGAAGCTTACGCAGCAACGGGATGGACAGCGGTGGAGCGGCGTTTGCTGGAGGAGATCACGGGTCCGTCCGATCCGAGCACCGTCTACGTCTACTGGCCGCTCCTGCTTGAAGCGTCCCGCGCAGGACTGGACCTGGTCGCGCTTTGCCATGCCGCCGGCAAGCTGGTGGATGCATGGACCTTCAATCCGGCCAATCCGTCAAACGGATTGACCGATGAGGAGGCAAGCAACTTCTCCGCCCTGGCCGCCCTCAAAGTCGATCAGGTTACAACCGACGAAGCCTGTGCGCTAGAGCGCGCATGGATCGAGTCCTCGCCGCGATGACCGTCAGTCATCCCAGAAGGGCCCACGATAAACGCGCCGGCTGACGAGCTTGAGGCTGCGGTCTGGCTGCAGCACATATCTCTCCTCGACCCTTTGTCCGAATTCATTGCGGAACTCGTGATTGACGACGCTGCCGATCGGCGACCGGGTGAGCCGGGACCGGGGTTGGCCGCCATAGGTGATGCTGCCTGGGATCGGCTTTATGCCCGGGCCGATGTCGAAGTAGGGGTCGCCTCCTCCCCCACTGGAGGCAGTACAGCCGGAAAGGACCAGGACAAGCACGCTAGTGGCTATGATGTTTCTCATGGGGGTTTCTTCCCGATAGCTGGCCGCGATGGATTGTTCAACTTCTCTGAAGGGCTCCGGTTCCACTTATGCCCAAGGAGCGAGAAATCCATGCCAGTCGCGTGAATATCGGCTACATCTGAAAACGATAAGGGCGACGAGGGAGAATGAACCGTGACCAAGTCATTCGGTGCGATGTCGATTGCTGAGCTTTCGGCGCTGATTCAAACGGGAAAGGTCGATCCGGTCGAAGTGACAGAGGACGTGCTTTCCGCCATCGACGCCTACCCTGACAAGGCGGTCTTCATCTCGCTTCTGCAGGATCGGGCACTTGCCGAGGCCAGGGTCTCTTCGAAACGTCTTAGGGAGGGACGCTCCCTGGGGTTGCTGGATGGCATTCCGATCGCCTGGAAGGATCTGTTCGACATCCAGGGTACGCAGACGACCGCTGGGTCGAAGGTGCTAAGGACCGGGTCTCCCGCGATCCGCGACGCCGTCACCGTCGATCTGATGAGGCAGGCGGGAACGGTCGCCATCGGCCGCACCAACATGAGTGAATTCGCCTTCTCCGGCATCGGCATCAATCCCCACTACGGAACGCCGCAGAACCCGAGAGCGCAGGACGCACCCCGCATTCCTGGTGGATCGTCGTCAGGAGCGGGCGTGGCGGTTGCGGCAGGCCTGGTGCCTGTCGCCATGGGCACCGACACCGGCGGATCGGTTCGCATTCCGGCCGCCCTGAACGGCATCATTGGCTACAAGGCCACGCGCGGCCGCTACGCCATGGAAGGCGTTTATCCCCTCGCGGCAAGTCTCGATTCGCTTGGGCCGCTGTGCCGTACTGTCCAGGACGCTGCCTGGATCGACGCTGCCATGCGCGGTCTTCCCGCCCATGAGATTGCCCGAGCGCCGGTAGCACCTCTGGATCTGGTCATCCCGCTGAACATCGTCTTCGATGGCGCCGAAGCAGGGGTCGCCGCAGCCTTCGAGCAAGCGGTCGAGCGGCTGGAAAAGGCGGGCTGCAGAGTTGAACGCCTGCCGATCCCTGCTTTCGGGGAGATCCTGAGGCTCATGGCGACGCGCGGCGGCCTGGTCAATGCCGAAGCATTCGCGCTGCACCGCGAACGCCTTACCGGACGGCTGGCAGCAGACATCGACCCAAGGGTGGTGGCTCGCATCAAGCTAGGAGAACAGGTTACCCTCCCCGACTACCTTGCCATTCTGGAAGCCAGGCGCGAACTGATCGCTCAGACGGAGAGCTTGATTGGCGAGCGCTTCCTCGCCTTCCCGACCGTTGCCCATGTGGCGCCGAAAATATCGGATCTCGCAGGAGATGATGCCTTCGTGGCCGCAAACGGCAAGACATTGCGCAACACCTTGCTTGGGAACTTCCTTGACTGGTGCGGCGTGTCGATCCCTTGCGGCACCGGAGACGCCGACATGCCGGCCGGCTTGCTTTTATCCGCGACGGCCAATCGTGACGATGCACTGCTTCGGGCCGCCATGGCCTATGAAGACATCATCCGAGGGTGAGTCGAACCGAAATCCGCCATTCACGAAAGAAGAGCCGGACGGATGGAACCGTGCAACCTTCACGTTCTGAACGTGATTGCAGATGCCGCGGCTCCGCGGCGCTTCTCCGAAGGCGTTGCAGCGCTTGCCGCCGAGCAGATCTGGGGATTGGTAGCGGGAGGCAGAATTGAACTGCCGACCTCAGGGTTATGAATCCTGCGCTCTCACCAACTGAGCTACCCCGCCACAGGGTCCGGGCGAAATTCCGGAAGACCGGTCCGCCTTTGGTCGTGCGGCTTATAAGTCTCCGGTCCCCGAAGTGTCAAGCACGCTTTTGGCAATCTCCCAGCAAATTCCAAAGGCCGACTGCAGGCATGATCAGGCCGCCACGGGCGCGCCGAGCAACGCCTTGAGACATGCTTCTGCGGCGGCTGCACGTTCAGAACGATCGATGAAGCCACCGCCGTAAACGCGCGCATCCGGACCATCGGCCGAGTAGAGGACGCAAGCCTGTCCGGGGGCGACGCCAGCCTCGCCGATGGCGAGATCCACATAGACGCCTAGCTCATCGCAGTGCAGGATGGCCGGAGCGGGAGGACGGGTCGACCGCACCTTTGCAAAACAGGCAAATCCGCCCTTCGCATCCTCTTCCAGGGAGCCGTCTCCGATCCAGTTGACGTCGCGCAGATAGACCCGATGCGTGTCGAGCGCTTCCTTTGGCCCGACAATCACCCTGCGCGTTCGCGCGTCAAGGTAGACGACATAGAGGGGTTCGCCGGTGGCCACGCCCAATCCTTTGCGCTGCCCGATCGTGTAATGGACGATACCGAGGTGCCTGCCGAGCACGCGACCATCCATATGCACGATCTCGCCGGCGAGCGCCGCATTCGGCTTCACCTTGTTGATGATGTCTGCATACCTGCCCTGGGGCACGAAACAGATGTCCTGGCTATCGGCCTTTTTGGCTACGACGAGGCCCATCTCCTCGGCGAGCGCCCTCACCTCGGCCTTGGACATTCCGCCCAGCGGAAAGCGCAGATAGTCGATCTGCTCCTGGGTGGTCGCAAACAGGAACCAGCTCTGGTCGCGATCACTGTCGACCGGGCGGAACAGCGCGCGCCGATTTGGATTGCCGGGTGCCGGATTGGCGGCCGATCGGATGTAGTGACCGGTCGCAAGCGCATCAGCGCCCAGTTCCTTGGCGGTCGCCAGAAGATCGGCGAACTTGACAGTCTGGTTGCAGGCGACGCATGGGATCGGCGTTTCGCCCATCGCATACGCTTCGGCAAACGGGTTGATGACCGTTTCCCGGAACCGCTTCTCGTAGTCGAGAACGTAGTGCGGGATCCCGATGGTCTCCGAAACACGTCGGGCATCGTCGATGTCCTGGCCGGCGCAGCAGGATCCGGCCCTATGCACGGCGGCGCCGTGGTCATAAAGCTGCAGCGTAATGCCGAGCACGTCATATCCCTGACGCTTGAGCAGGCCGGCTACGACGGAGGAATCGACGCCTCCCGACATGGCGACCACGACCCGGGTCTCTTCCGGCCTCTTATCAAAATCGAGCGTGTTCACAGAGACTCTCTCAATATCCCGGGCCTGCCCGACAGGGACGGCGCAATATCGAAGCCGGGCGTGGGATCGGCCACGATCCTGGCAATTCCTGCCGATATAGAAAGGATTTGATGACGGCGCAAGGTTGGAGGCAGTCTGCGGCCTTCGCTTCGTTCCGATGCCGTGAAGCATCAGGGCGACGAGCAGTCGCGTCGAGCGATGCACAGGTTTGTGGGATTATAAGGGGTTATAG
>JAEYTV010000128.1 GCA_023433855.1 Pseudomonadota bacterium
GGCGTGCATGGCCGCGCACCCATCCAGGGTTCCGGATCGAGCCGCTCTCCAAGAGGGAAGATGGTGCGCGCCACGGCTTCCGCCCGACTGAGCTGTACAGGGGTTTTTGGCGCGTCGCGTCGGGCGAACTCCGCTCCGGTGGTCAGGCGGATGCCTTGGTTCATCGGCGCGAGAAAGTAGCCACGCTCGGCATCCATCGTCCAGCCGTTTAGCTTCGAGTTGCCCTTCGTGCCATAGTGCATGTGATAGCCGCGTTTGACGCCGACCAGGAAATTGTAGCCGAGCGGCTTGGTCACCGTGTCGGACCAGGGGCCGAGTGCGACAACCACATCCTTGGCCTCGACGAGGCCATCGCCTGCCACCACTCGCCAGCCCGTTGCCGTCTGCGACAAGCTACGGGCGTCGCCTTTGAGCACGCGTCCCCCAAGCTTCTCGAACAGAGCCACGTAAGCCCGCGTAAGCGCCAACGGGTCCTTGACTGACCAGGGGTCCTCCCATTTCAGGCCGCCAACGAAGTCGTTCGAGAGACTGGGTTCCTGGGCGGCGATGTCGGACGCCGACAACTCCTTGAACGCGACACCGTATTCCTGGTTAAGCCTCTGCGCTTCCTGGATTTCGCTGTCGTGTTTCGCCCGGGTCCGGAACACTTCTGTCCACCCGTGCTTGGCGATCAGGTCCTGGGCTCCTGCCTCTTCGATGAGTTCGTCGTGAGTTGAGATCGAGTGCTCGATCAGCGGCGCATAGGCCCGGGCGATGAGCTGATGCCGGGTGAGGTTTGAGTGCCACCAGTATTTCGCGAGGAAAGAGGAGACCTTCGGGATAGCCCTCCAATGGAAATAGGCATCGATGCGATTGTTGAGGGCATACCGCAAGATCAGGCCGAATTGCTGAGGAAAGCCATAGGGGACGACGCCTTCGCGCTGGATAAGTCCGGCATTCCCGTAGGAGGTCTCCATGCCCGGTTCCTTCCGGTCCACCAGCACCACTGATTTGCCCCGTCGGGCCAGTTGCAGCGCGGTCGAAACACCGATGATGCCGGCGCCGAGCACGATTACGTCCGATGTCATGATCCGAATTCCATTTCCATTCTCATACGCAAGGATTTCGAACATGCCGCTCCCGATGCTGCGGCGCAAATGAAAAGTGGAGTTTCCAAGCTTTGCGAACCTGCGGCGAAATGGCCTTGCGGAGCTATGATCAATCGAAGCTTGTCCGGTGGCGCGTGGTCTCAGCCGGCAGCTTGCCGAATTGCTCGCTCCAGTTCCCAAAGCGGTGGCGGAAGGTGGCCTCGGTGAACATACATCAGATGAAACCCTTCAATAGGTTGCCGCCAGTCGGGCAGGACCATACGGAGCAAGCCTGCCTTCAGCTGTGCGGCAACGAACTCATGCGCCAGCAGCGCGATTCCAAGGCCTGCGATCGCACATTGTCGCGCGGCAATTGCGCTGTCGACGGTGAGACTCGTCTCTCCGCTAACCCGCACGGTTTCCCCGCTGTGGCTGAGTAACCAGGGCAGCGCACCGCCCGAGCGGGGCCGGCGGATCAGGATGCGATGCCGGCCGAGGTCGCGCGGATGCAGCAAGCGGCCCGCTCGAGCCATGTAGCCGTCGGACGCCACCAGGACCAACTGATCGTCGGCGGTCAATCGGCGCGCGATCATGTCCTTCTCCAGCAGATTGCCACGTCGAATGACGGCGTGGTAGCGCCGCGCCACCGGGTCCACGAGCCTGTCCTCGACGATGATCTCGAGAGCGAAACCTGGATGAGTATCCCGGAAGGCTGGAAGGGTAGGAGCGATCAGCAATTCCATCGCAGCCGCTGACACACTTATACGCGCGCGCGCCGTCAGTTGGCTCCCGCTGTCGGCAATGGTGCTGCCAGCCAGTGCGAGCTGATCCACTGCCGGCTTCACTTGGCGGACAAGGATCTCGCCGGCTTCGGTAAGGGCAACGCTGCGGGTCGTCCTGACGAACAGTCGAAGGCCTAGCCGATCTTCCAGCCTCCGGATCGACTGGCTGACGGCCGAGGCTGTCACACCCAATCGCACGGCAGCAGATGCGAAGCGTCCCTCCTCGGCAACCGCCAGGAAGGTGCTGAGCTCAACAATCTCGCCAGCGCGCATTCGTGAATCTCAGTCATCAATGAATGAAGCAGGACCCCATTTATTCCTAACGAGTTCAGGCCGACATTCAAGGGCGAAAGGAGAATACGATGATTGGACCGAACATCTATACGGTCGGCCACGCGCGAGTGGCGTGCGTGCTGGACTGCATGCTCGACGTTTTCACGCCGCAGCGCTTGCTGCCGGACTGGGGCGATGAAGATCCTGAATTGGCGAAGCAGATGCCGGAGACCATGACACCCGACGGCCGCAATGTGCTGTTGAGCGTCCATAGCTGGGTCATCTGGCACCGGGGCAAGACGATCATCGTCGACACAGGCGCAGGCAACGACAAGGACCGCCCGCATGCCCCCTATTTCGACCACATCAAGACGCCGTATCTCTCCCGGCTCGCTGCGATCGGCGTCGAGCCTAAGAATGTCGATTATGTTCTCCACACGCATTTGCACGTGGATCACGTCGGATGGAACACGGTGCTGGTCGACGGCCGCTGGCAGCCAACTTTCCCCAAAGCCCGACATATCTTTTCGAGGAAGGAATACGCCTACCTCACGGACCCGGCCAATTTAACGGAGCGGCACCGCACCAGCTTTCAGGTCCAGGCCGATAGCGTCACACCCATTGTCGATGCCGGTCTGTCCGAGATGATCGACGTGACTGGAGATGAGGTCATCCCGGGATTCTCGTTTCATCCGACCCCGGGCCACACGATGGACCATGCATCGATCGTGCTTGATAGCGGCGGCGCCAAGGCTCTCTTCGCCGGCGATGTCCTCCACCATCCGCTTCAGGTCCTGAAGCCCGAACTGATGTCGGTGTTCGACCCCGACCACCAACGATGTTTGCAGTCGCGGCGCTGGGCGCTTGACTATGCGGCGGATCACGATGCGATCTGGTTCAGCTCGCATTTCCCGATGGCTTCCGCGGGTTACGTGACGCGCGGAGCCGCCGGCTACGACTGGCGCTTTGTTGCTTGACCGAACGGTGGCTCGAACTGATCGACGGAAGACACAGTTGTCTCGGCGCGGCCTCCAGGATGAAGGAGAGTGTCATGGAAACAAGCTAAGCTCCTCAGGCGAGGCGCTTGCCGCCAACGAGCTGTACACGACCACGAGGATCCGAGAGGCGGCGTCAGGCACGTGATCCCGCACAAGGGGAACTATCTTGCTTCCCCCACCCCGGATCAGGGTGCGCGAGAAGAATTCCTGCTTGCGGCAACCGCACAAAACTCAGGGGGCTGGCAAAACTCAGGTCACCACACAGCGGCGTTGCCGCCTGAGGGCGGCATAGATCGACAC
>JAEYTV010000194.1 GCA_023433855.1 Pseudomonadota bacterium
GCTCTGGTTCGGCTGGTTCGGCTTCAATGCCGGCGGAGCCTATGCTGCCGATGCGCTCGCGGCGTATGCCTTCACCAACACCATGCTGTCCGGATCGATCGCCATGCTGGTCTGGATGTTCTGGGAGTGGCGGGAAACCGGGCGCCCGTCCTTTTCGGGTATCCTCGTCGGCGCGGTGACAGGCTTGGCGACCATCACACCTGCATCCGGCTACGTCGACCCGATGGCCGCACTTCTGATCGGCGCCATCGGTGCAACCGCCTGCTATTTCGCAAAATACATCCAGTCCTGGCTAAAGGTAGATGATACGCTCGAAGTATTCCGGGCTCACGGTGTCGGTGGCATCACTGGGTCGCTGTTGATCGGCATCCTTGCGAGCTCCCACATCAATGCCGTCTCAGCAAGCCTACGGCAGTTCCTGGTACAGCTGCTCGCAGTTGTGGTCGTCGCCGTCTACTCAGCCGTGGTGACCAACATCATACTTCGCTTGATCGACAATCTCTCCACGCTCCGTGTCCCGGAGGCAGTGCAACGGGAAGGTCTGGATGAAAGCATGTATGGTGAACACGCTTACAGCTGGTGGAACTTGAAGCCCGGGATCAAAGACTGATCGATGCGTGCTCCCGGAAGCCCAAACCAAATCCCGCGGGGCTTGAGATGGGCACCCATCTGACATACCTGACCGTTCTGATCTTCTTACTGGTATACCTTGCCATGGCCTTGGGGACGCTCCCCGGCCTTCGGGTGGACCGTACCGGTGCGGCCATCGTCGGCGCCCTGGCGATGATGACGATCGGGAGCATTGCGCCACGGGCAGCCTGGGAGGCCATCGACTATGCCAGCCTTGGCATGCTCTTCGGCCTCATGCTGGTCTCCGCCGCTTTCGTGGTCTCCGGGTTCTACGAGCTGACCGCGGAAAAGGTGGCGAGCGCCGACGTGTCGCCACCGATCCTCCTGGCAATCCTCATCAGTGTCGCGGGGGTGATGGCGGCGTTCCTGACGAATGACGTCGTCGCCGTGGCCATGACGCCGCTCCTGATCTCCATCGTTCTTGCCCGCGGACTCAATCCGGTCCCCTTTCTGCTCGGCTTCTGTTTTGCCGCCAATGCCGGAGCCGCAGGCACGATCATCGGCAGCCCGCAGAACATGATCGCGGCGCAAAAGCTCCATCTGTCCTTCGCCGGGCTCTCCGAGATGACGGCCATTCCCGCGCTCATTTCGCTGGTGATGATCTGGGTTATCATCTGCCTTCTCTACCGCAAGCGCTGGCAGCTTTCCTCGCCAGTGCAGCCGACGGCGGCGGCCGGGGAGACGAAGAGCGTGGCATTTTCTCTCGGCGAAACGATCAAGGCGTTTGTGGTTGCCATTGCGGTCGTGGTGGGCGTGATCTTGAGCGAGTGGCCCCGAGAACTGATCGCCCTGACGGCAGCCGGCTTCCTTCTCCTCAGCCGGAAGGTATCGTCCCGCGATATGCTGCGGGAAGTCGATGGCGACCTTCTCCTCCTCATCATGGGTCTTTTCGTCGTCAACGCGGCGATCTCGAACACCGGTCTGCCACAAAGGCTGCTGGTTCACCTGGCCGAAACCGGCGTCGACCTCAACAAGCCCGGTGTGCTGTTTCTGGTGAGCAGCGTCATAAGCAATATCGTGGGAAACAATCCCGCGGTGATCATGCTTGTGCCTTATCTTCACGCCGAGGGAAGCGCTGTCGATCTCGGAGCCGCGCTTTCTCTTGGTACGCATTTCTCCAGCAACCTCGTGGTCTTCGGAAGCCTGGCTGGCATCATCGTGGTCGAAAAAGCCAAGGAGCGCGGGTTGACAATCTCACTAGCCGAATTTTCACGAGCTGGTGTTGTTGTCACCGTGCTCACGATGATCATGGCGTTCGTCTGGCTTCTTGCTGTTTGAGCAAGTTGCGCCTTCGCCGATGGGGCGACCTTCCCTTCATCGCCCCCACCAAGCTTCGTGCTTAAGGGCGGACGTGAGCAACCTCTTCTCGTCTGCCATTCCGCTGCTCTTTCCTGCAGAGGCATCGAGAAAGAGATCGCTCGCGATCACTGGCCCTCGAGATCCGTGCTGCTATGGGCAAAGTCCGCAGCCTTTGTCAGGACAGCGGATTACGCGACCTTTGGATGGCGAAACAGACGTCCAGAATGCGGGTCACGACGGTGAAGCTCGCGGCTTGCGGGCTCGAAGGAAGAATCGTCGGCGTGTTCAGGTTTGGCAGGCGGCTTCCAGGATATTTCCCATTGCACCCAGGCGTCCCGGCAGGTGACCCGGTCGGCTCTCGGTCAATCGCAGGACATCTTTATAGGTGACCGCTCCGATCATCCGCTCATCGCGAAACCGTCCCAGCACCATCGGCCCCCAAACAGCTTCAAGCGTAATGGCGCGACGAGACGGGACTTCCTGAACGGCACCAAGATTGGACAACACGGCATCATAGGAGAGCGACGCAAAAATGCCGGAGGCAAGATCGATGTCCGCATCTTGTGGAAGAATGGTCTGCAGCTGCTTCAGCCGCCTCATCACAGTCTCTTCGGTCCGATAGGCGGCAAGCTCTTCGATGATCTTGCGCGCAAGTTCCCAGAAATGAAGATCCTGGCTGACCGCGGAGCGAACGATCCCGCTGGAGAGGAAGAAGCCGATTTCCGATGGCCCAACGCCTGCCAACTGGCGGACATTGATAGGGCAAAGAATGGAATATTGGTCGGCAGGTCGCGCTCCTGCGTCTGCCAAGGTGAGCGCTGCGCAGAGGGCTCCTTGCACGCTTGTGCGCTCGGCTCGGCACCTTGCTCGCAGTCTTTCTACACTATCGCCCTCGAGCTCCATGGAGTCGATCCTCGGCTCATCTCCTTCAAACTGTCGCCAAAGAGGGCTGCGGCCAACGTCCCTTAGAGCCTTCTCTTGCCCTCGCGTAGTAATGTCATTGTCAGCGGGCGGCAGAGGCGCGATCAAGTCGGGGATGAGATCTTCAACCGCCCCGCGCCAAGGCGCCAGACCGACGTCATGATCGTTCAACGCATCGACCAGGTCCAGAAGAAAGGCGATGCCAGACAGCCCATCAGCGATGGAATGATGAAAGGTAAGGATCAGCACCGTCTGCGACACCCGTGACGGATCTTGAAGAGCGGCAATACGCAAGAGCGGCGGCGTCGAAGGAAGGAAGGCGGTTGCAAGCTCCCGCTCCGCGAAGGCATGCCAACCCAGATCGAGACGCACATCATGAAATTCAACCGGGATGCTTGCTGAGGACTGTATCCATCTGGGCCCCTCGGGCCCGCTCTCGATGGCGACCGAGAGGCGTGGGTGCTTCTTTTGCACGACCCTCAGGGCTCTTTCCAAAGC
>JAEYTV010000208.1 GCA_023433855.1 Pseudomonadota bacterium
CACAGGGTCATGACCGTCCAGGCGAGTCTCGTGACCGGCGACCGTGGTCTCCGTATTGGTGATGCGAGTTTCGTGGCTGGCGATGTCTGTGGTGTTCTGGGTGACATTCGTTTCCAGCACGACGATATCGGCTTCCGCCTCGTCCAGACGCTCCGGCGCATTCTCCAGAGACGCGAAGTCGAAGGTGGAGGTAGCAATATTGCCGAATTGGTCACTGGTGACGACATAGGCTGCGCCATCCTGCGCATCCTTGCTGCCTTGCGAGTTGATCCCCGCGAAAGTGTAGGTGTGCGAACCATTGCCGACCGCGATCTGCATGTTGCGGGTCGTGTCGACACCGTTGCCGAACGCCATCGAGCCGTCGAAATTCGCCACGGCGTCATTGCCGATCGCGATGCTGCTATTGCCGCCTGCTTTGGCTTGGTAACCGAGCGAAACGGCTGCGAAGCCGCCCGCCGCAGACTGGTTGCCCACGGCAACGGAACCGTCGCCAGTTGCCTCCGTTCCCGGCCCGGCTCCGTTCAGGCGGCCACCTACCGCAACCGCGCCCTCGCCCAACGCCCTGGCGTTGTATCCGATCGCAACCGTCTCGTACGAGTCGGACATGCCTGCTTGCGAGTTGTAACCTACGGCTGTTCCACCCTGCGTCGAAGAGCTCGAAGATCCGATGGAAGTGCTGCCTCCTCCCGCGGCCCCCGACAAAGAGCCGCAGGCGAAATCGCCGCCGCTACTCCCCTCGCAGCCATCCTCGCTACCTTGCGCCTGCGCAAGGGCAGGAGCGCTGGTGAAAGCAGAGGCTGACAAAAGGATCGCGGCTGCACCGGCGAGGCGAATACAGGGGTGAGGCATCTGAACGCTCCAGTCGTTTGGGAGGGCAGATGACCAAAGCCATCGGACGCATAACAGTCGGCAATTGCCGGGTTTAGCCGCTGCGGCAACGTATTGTTGCCGCGGCGCAACAGCGTCTCACAGCAGGTGCGTCGGTTCGATCGACCTGAGCAGCGCGACCAGCTCGGCTTGCCGCCGCGTGCAGGTGCGTCGCTGTATCTCTTCGAGATAGGTACGCGCGGTCGCATAGGTGATGCCGCGTTCGGCGGCCGCCTGCCTCAGTGGCTTGCCCGATGCCAGCACGCGCGCAAGCTTTGCCTGACTCGGGGTCAGGCGGAACAGCGACATCAGCACGCCGTCGAGCGCTGTATCGTCCACGCCGACTGCGCCGCGCAGAAAGATCACCGCCAGCGGATCGCCCGGCAGGCCGAAGGCTTCAGGAGAAGTCAGCCGCGCCGCCGAGACTACCAGTCGCGCAACCGCACCACTGCCCTCTTGCGGACCCGAAAGCAGCACCACATCGGCCGGCATTGCCGTCAGCGGGGAAACGCAATTCGCAACTAGCAGCCTGATTTGTTGGGAAGCGGCATCGCCGGCGACATCCAGCATGCCGCCAAGGATGCCCAGGACGCCTACGCATCGCTCCAGCAATGAGACGGCGGCGCCGTTCATGTCGACCACGCGAAGCGAGCGGTCCACGATGACGGCCGCGACCGGCAGTCGCGCGAACAGGTCCGATGCCGGCGAACGACCACCGACGATGACGCTGATGTCGCCCGCGCGCTTGATGTGCGGGGCGATGATCCGCATCAGGGCCTTGTCGTCCTCGGTGAAATCCTCCTGGCCATCGCCGCGGTTGAGGTCGAGGTAAAAATGACTGTCTCCGCTGACCCTCAGCGGAACCTGCATGCCGAAGAAAAGGTCGCGCGGACGCATCCACTCTTGCCAGAGTTCGCGACGCCGGAAGTCTGTGAGATCTTCGATTTCGGAGTAGAGGCCGAGCGTTCCCGGAACAAGCGACCGGGTACGCAGGAAGATGGGATCACGGGTTATGGCCGCTTTTGCTTCCGACGTGTGAAAGCCTTCGTCGGCAACGTCGGTGTGTCCTTCGACGGCATCTTGCGTGGAATGGAAAAGCCAGCTGCGCGAACCGTGAAACAGACGCGTCAGTCCTGTGAGCGCGTCGGTCCATGCGCCGGCGCCATAGGCGGCATCGTAGAAGCCGCCAGCGACGGAAGAAACAGATTCAGCACTCGCACGTATCATACGATGTACCTTCGTCGCAGGACGAGGCCCCTCCCTGTCGGACAGGCGAAGTGGTTCTCCCAAACGGCTGGAAGATCGGATCGTGGAGAACCTCCTCGAAGATGTCACTGAGCGCGACCATGGCTTGGGGCCATGCGTCGCGACCGCAGGCTGCGCAGTAGGACTTCTGGACGACAACGGACAATCGTTCCGCCTCCATGGAGGCTGCTCCTAGGCTCGGAGAGGATTTCAGCTTACGGACGCGAAGGCCGATTGCAACAGGATTTCAACCGAAAGTTGGTCCGCGATCGGCATCGACGCCGAAATTGGCCTCGATGCTTTGCGGTTTCAGACAGCACAGCTGGACCGATCGTTTCTTCGCGCAATCCATTGACACGGAACCCGAATTCGGCGACCGCGCCACCGTCTCCCCCAGAGAAGCCGCATCGCATGAGATCCTTCGGGACATTCGTCATCAGCAATCTCCGTTGGCTTGCCGGCGCCTTTTTGCTGACGCTTTTCTCGTCCTTTGGGCAGACCTTCTTCATAGCGCTGTCGAATGGCGGCATTCGCGAAGCCTTCGGCCTCAGCCATGGCGAATTCGGCGGGCTCTATATGCTCGCGACGCTTCTCAGCGCGGCGACCTTGCCATTCCTGGGACGGCCGCTCGACCGGTATCCTACAGTTGCCGTGGCGATCGTCACCATGGTCATGCTCGCCTGCGCCTGTGCGGTCATGGGATTTGCCGGTTCGCTGCCTGTGCTGGTC
>JAEYTV010000257.1 GCA_023433855.1 Pseudomonadota bacterium
CAGCAACAAAACGGCTGCAATATCTAACGAAGCTCGACAACAATGACTGGCTGCCGGTCGCGCTAAAATTCTTTGCCCATAACAAACCGGACCCTGCGGAAGCAGGCGACTTCATGCGGCGGCTAGAAACGCTCGCCTATTTCCTCTTTGTCACGAGAGCGGACATCAATGAACGCATAAAGCGCTACGCGCTAGTGTTGACGGATCTGCACGAAGGGGCGTGGCGGGATCGGTCGATCGTCTTGAGCGAGACCGACAAGGCGTTCTTCAGGCGACAACTCGATGGCCCGATTTATCTCGCAACCAGGGTTCGCTTGCCCTTGCTCCTAAGGCTGGATGCTGAGTTATCGTCCGGCGGCGCTACCTATGATCACAGCACGGTATCGGTCGAACACGTGCTCCCGCAGAACCCTCAGACAGACAGCAATTGGTTTTGGGACTTTAGCGACGATGCGATCCGAGAACACTGGACCCATCGCCTTGCGAATTTGATGCTCTTGACCATCAGGAAAAACGCGCAGGCGAGCAATTGGGACTTCACCACCAAGAAACAGCGCTATTTTATGGAACATGGCGGGGTGTCCCCCTTCGTGATCACGACTCAGGTGCTCGACAAGTCTGAATGGACGCCGAGTATTCTCGAGGAGAGACAACAATTGCTTCTCAACAAACTCTTCAGCACCTGGGACATTGCCCCGGAGAAAACAGCATGAATTCGCAAACACTGGTCGCCAAGGTCTGGAATTTCGCGAATGTGCTTCGCGATCAGGGCGTCTCCTACCAAGCCTATATCAGCCAGATATCATATCTCCTCTTCCTGAAGATGGATGACGAACGCGTCACACAGATCGGCGAGGCCTCTATGCTTCCTCAGGGAGCAGCTTGGTCGGATATCCGAGATCTCTCCGGAGAGGCGCTGAGTGCGGCCTATGGCAAGCTTCTGGAGACGCTGTCGAAACAGGGCGGTATCATCGGTGCGATTTTCCTCAAGGCGCAGAACGAGATCCAGGATCCGGCGAAACTGAAACGTCTGGTGGGGCTGATCGACAGCGAAACCTGGCTTGGCCTCCCCGTGGATGTCAAAGGCGACATCTATGAAGGTTTGCTTGCTCGCAACGCTGAAGACGTGAAATCAGGTGCCGGCCAATACTTCACACCGCGCCCGGTCATCGACGCCATGGTGGAAGTCGTAGACCCGAAGCCGCATCAGACCGTGCATGATCCTGCCTGTGGCACCGCCGGGTTTTTGCTCGCGGCCTGGGAGCATATGAAGAAGCACCCCAAGGCGCGCGACCGTGCTGTCTACTCGGCCCTGAAGAACAAGTTTTCAGGCGTAGACATCGTGCCTGAAGTCGTGCGGCTTGCTGCCATGAACCTCTATCTGCATGGCATCACCGGCGTGGAATCTATTGTTGATGCAAAAGATGCGTTGCTCGGCGCGGGTGGCAAGACCTATGAGATCGTGCTGGCCAACCCACCCTTCGGCAAAAAGCAGAGCTACCGCGTCATACGCGACGATGGCGAAATCGACACCGAACGCGAGGACTACGATCGCCAGGATTTCTTTGTCACCACATCGAACAAACAGCTGAACTTTCTGCAGCACATCATGACCGTGCTTGCCCCCAATGGCGAGGCCGGCGTCGTCCTACCCGACAACGTGCTGTTCGAAGGCGGGGCCGGCGAAACCATTCGCCGACGCCTGCTGCAGAACTTCGATTTCCACACGCTGCTGCGTCTCCCGACCGGCATCTTCTACAAGCAGGGGGTCAAGGCCAACGTTCTCTTTTTCGACAAGAAGCCGCCCTCGGAAGAAGCCTCGACCAAGGATCTCTGGATCTATGACCTGAGAACTAACAAGCGCTTCACCTTGAAGGAGCGCCCGATGGTTCGCGCTGATCTCGAC
Source organism: Pseudomonadota bacterium (assembly GCA_023433855.1). Taxonomy (GTDB): domain Bacteria; phylum Pseudomonadota; class Alphaproteobacteria; order Rhizobiales; family Rhizobiaceae; genus Neorhizobium. The sequence goes on from JAEYTV010000257.1 coordinate 1,907, forward strand.
GACTTCGTGGCCAGCTACAAATCCGGACGGCGTCACGAGCGTGCCGGGAGCGAACGCTTCAAGCGTTACCCACTCGACACCTTGCTGGCACGCGAAAAGGTCAATCTCGATATCTTCTGGCTGAAGGACGACAGCCTAGACGACCCCGCCCTTCTGCCACCGCCAGACGAAGTTGCCGCTGAGGTGGTTGAAAGCCTGGAGCTTGCGCTCGACAAGTTCCGCAACGTGGCAAAGGCGCTTGGAGGACTGAGCGCCTAACTGTCTGTCGCGAAACGTGTCTGGTTGACTCAGGGGCGCTCGCTGTCTGGCGCCGAGCCCTTAAGCGATGTCCAACAGCGGAAACCAGACGGCGCGCGCCTGCGACTCTCTCTGGCGCTTTTGTGTCCTCGTGGATAGACACGACGACATTTGAGCTGGATGTGTTTTGAAATGCCGAAGAAGCAGAAGCGCGACAACGCATATTACGAAGAACGTCTGAAGAACGATTATTCTACGATCTATGCGGACCTGAAAGCTGGGAAGCACAAGACGATCACAGAAGCGGCCATAGCCGCAGGATTGAAGAAGCCTAGGACACGGCTCCAGGAGCTGAAGAACGCGTTCAATAAGGCGAACAAATCCGAGCAGACTGCCTTCCTAGGCTGGCTTGCGGCCAAAGGGCATCTTATCGCACCTAGTTCGACGACTGGCACGGCTAGCGCCACGATCGCAATCAACGGGAAGTTATTGCCCGCCACAAAGAACCGGATCGAAGAGATCATTGCGAAGCGCCACGTGAAAGTCGGCGACGTAATGGCAGAGATGAGCTTCCCAAAGCTCAACGCGTCATTGGGCCGAGCTCTTCATAGAGGGGACAGGCTGCAACCCGATGTGATCATGGCCCTGGAGAAATGGCTGGCTGCGAACGCATCGATTTGACGGAACCGCGCAGGAGCCGTGCGAGCGTTTTCGGGTGCACACCGTATGCCGCAGCGACGTCGGCGACGGGCTCCAGGTCGTTCTCGATTGCCGATCGCGCGGCTTCGGTCTGCTCTGGTGTCATCGAGCGACGGCGTCCAATCCGCGATCCTCGCACTCTGGCAGCTTCCATCCCCGCCTTGGTGCGCTCGCTGATGATGGCTCGTTCGAATTCCGCCATCGCGGCCATCATGTGAAAAACCAGCCGTCCGCCCGATGAAGAGGTGTCGATGCTCTCAGTCAACGACCGGAAGTCACAGCCCCTCTTCGATAGCCCGTTAACGGTCTGAATTAGGTCGACGAGAGAGCGTCCCAGCCGGTCGAGACGCCAAACGACGAGCATGTCACCCCGCTTGACCTTCTTGAGAGCGGTGAGAAGACCAGGACGCTGGAAGTCGGCGCCGGATAGTCCATGATCGGTGAAGATCTCTGAGCAACCAGCCGCCTTCAACGCGGCGACCTGCATGTCGAGGTTCTGCTCGACCGTTGAAACACGGGCATAACCGACCAGCTTCATCTCGTGCATCCTCACGCTCCAATGGCAGCTAAGCGATTGACATAAAGGAACGATTTCGCTCTGTCGGTCATAAAATGGAGCTTCTCCGGAAGCCTTTGAAACCATAGGATGCGACCGGTCAGCAGTTACAGCTGACCTCTATCGGACAAAGGTTCCCTTTCGCTCTCGTAGGCACAGCCAAGCCTAGTTTTCAGCGAGGAGCGCATGGACTTTTCTTTGATTGTGTTCACGTCCGGCATCGTCTTCGGAGGCGCTTGTGCGATTCTGGCGAGTAACAAGCACCGCGACCCGCTCGGCTGGTTTGCATTAGGCTTTTTCTTCAGCATCATTGCGTTGATCGTGATCGCGGCACTCTCGCCTGCCGAGAAGCAGTCCCAGGCGGAGCGTGGTCAGTCGCAACGGCGCAAGGGAGACAATGAGTTTGCCGCCAATCCGAAGGACCCGGAGCGTCCCTGGCTGGGATAGGACGCACCGGTATTCCAACCTCTAAGTGGTGGCGCTAACTTCGTCAGAACTCCTCAATACGGCACGGACCCAGCGTCCGGCGATCGGGGGTAAACGACCGTCCTGGCCGGCCAACATCCGGTTCAACAGCTTGGCAACGTCCCCATAGGTGCGCTGCCCCCGAAAATAGAGCATGTGTTCATGGCCACACAGGCTCTTCATGTCGAGATCGAACCGGCTAGGGAACTCCTCGTCGTCTTCACTGAGCCTATCACACAGCTGCTGAAGGGTGACGGTGGCGCCGTCATGAACGTTGGGGCAAGTGCTGTCACGGTTGATGATGTAGTCCTCGAAGCGGTTACGGAATAACCGGCGGATGTCGATGATGTCGATGTTCATAATCTGGCTTGCTCCCTATAGCGGCCGGTGTAACGCCGAACCGCAGATACTTTGGTAGATTTAGTGTGTTTAGGCGCCGGAACAGCCGGGAACCCAGTTTAGATGTAACGGGTAGCCAAATATTAATTATAACTAATATAGATAAGAATTAATTTGGTTGACCGTTACAGTGCTGATGTTCCGGAAGTCAGGTCATGGCAGTTGCTAATGTAGGAGTCGCGGCCAGCTTCTTCTTTGCCCGGCACTTTGCCGTCCTGCGGCGCTGGCCTGCCTTGCGCTTCTCGTCGCGTGCGTCCTTCAATGCAGAAACGCTACCACAACGCCTGATCATCTCTCGGGACGCAAACATGGTCATGTGCTGGCATCCGACACTGATAGGGCACGATGCGCAGGTTGAAGCACTCATATCGGGACCCACAAGTCCGAAACAAGATGGCATGTATGCGATCTTGTGAAGACGCTCCTTGGGCTTCGCTGCGAGAAAGCCGAGCTCTATCTCAGCACGAAGATTCGACACAATGCTACGGCGCTGCTCCTTCGGCGCAAGCTTGATTGTAGACAGCAAAGG
>JAEYTV010000391.1 GCA_023433855.1 Pseudomonadota bacterium
ATCGTGATCGCCGTTATCACGCTGCTTTACCAGGTTCAGGATCCCAACTTCTTCAAAGGCGTCATCTGGGTTGCTGTCTGGTTCGGCGTCGGCATCCTCTATTTCGCATTGGTCGGACGCCACCGTCTGATCCTTTCGCCGGAGGAGGAGTTTGCACTGGAGCACAAGCAGAAGACCGTCACCGGTGCGGCCACGGCGAAAGCATAGCTACTGCGCATAACCATCGCGATCCGGCAAGCGCCGGGCCGCGAACCCTGTCATTTGAGGAACGGACTCGCGAATGAGCGGACAGTACAGCTTTGACCAGTTGAAAAGGGATGTTTCCGAGGGGAGCATCGACACCGTGCTTGCGTGCCTGGTGGACATGCAGGGGCGTCTGATGGGCAAACGCTTTCAGGCGCAGTTTTTTGTCGAAAGCGCCCACGAGGAAACCCATAGCTGCAACTATCTGCTGGCTACGGACATGGAGATGGAAACCATTTCCGGGTACAAGGCGACCAGCTGGGAAAAGGGCTACGGCGACTACACGATGAAGCCGGATCTTTCGACGCTGCGCCGGGTGCCCTGGCTTGAAGGCACCGCGCTGGTGATCTGCGACGTGCTGGATCACCATACGCATGAGGAGGTTTCGCATTCTCCGCGTGCCATCCTGAAGAAGCAGGTCGCTCGGTTGGAAGCCATGGGCATGAAGGCCTTCATGGCGACGGAGCTCGAATTCTTCCTGTTCGACCAGACCTATGAGCAGGCGCAGGCCTCTGGCTACCGCAACCTCAAGCTCGCCAGCGCCTACAATGAGGACTACCACATCTTCCAGACGACCAAGGAAGAGGAGGTCATGCGGGCGATTCGCAACGGCCTTCAGGGCGCCGGCATCCCCGTGGAGAACTCCAAGGGCGAGGCTTCGGCGGGGCAGGAAGAGATCAATGTCCGCTATGCGGATGCGTTGACCATGGCAGACCGGCACGTGGTCATCAAGAATGCCTGCAAGGAGATCGCCTGGTCCAAGGGCAAGGCGATCACCTTCCTCGCGAAGTGGAACTATAACGCGGCCGGTTCCTCGTCGCATATCCACCAGTCGCTGTGGAGCGTGGACGGCAAGACGCCGCTCTTCTTCGACAAGGAAGCCGAGCACGGAATGTCGGAAACTATGAAACACTATGTGGCGGGGCTGCTGGCCCACGCCGGCGAGATCACCTACTTCCTGGCGCCCTACATCAATTCCTACAAGCGCTTCATGGCCGGCACGTTTGCGCCGACCAAGGCCATATGGTCGAAGGACAACCGGACCGCGGGCTACCGTCTCTGCGGCGAAGCGACCAAAGGCATCCGAATCGAATGCCGCGTCGGTGGTTCCGACCTCAATCCCTATCTCGCGATGGCCGCGCTCCTGGCCGCCGGTATCGCCGGCATCGAGAACAAGATGGCGCTCGAACCGGCGTTCGTCGGCGATGCCTATGGCGGCAAGGACATCCGCGAGATCCCCCGTACGCTGCGGGATGCAACCTCGCTGATGTCCGGTTCGGCCATGCTTCGCTCGGCCTTCGGTGACGATGTCGTGGACCATTACACCCGCGCGGCGCAATGGGAGCAGGAAGAGTACGATCGTCGCATCACCGACTGGGAAGTGGCGCGGGGCTTCGAAAGGGCCTAGTGCTCACCCGAAAAATCATAAACGACAGGAAGTGTGATCGTGACCATGATCCAATGTATCTCGCCGGTCGACGGCTCGGTCTATGCAGAGCGTCCGGCCATGGGCTTCGAGGAGGCTGCAGCTGCCGTTGACCGCGCCCGCAAGGCACAGAAGAGCTGGGCCAGGCGTCCGCTTGAGGAGCGCGTGCAGCTCGTCCTCAAGGGCGTCGCCCGGCTGAACGAAATGGCCGACGAAGTGGTGCCGGAACTCGCCTGGATGATGGGCCGCCCAATCCGCTATGGCGGCGAGTTCAAGGGATTCAACGAGCGCTCCAACTACGTCGCCTCGATCGCCGCAGATGCGCTCGCGCCGATGGTGGTGGAGGAGAGCGCCAGCTTCGAGCGACGCATCGAGCGCGAGCCGCACGGCGTCGTCTTCGTCATCGCCCCGTGGAACTACCCCTACATGACGGCGATCAATACCGTCGCGCCGGCGCTGATGGCCGGCAATACCGTGGCCATCAAGCACGCCTCCCAGACGCTGCTTGTGGGCGAGCGGCTGGTGCGCGCCTTCGTCGAGGCGGGCGTGCCGGAGGACGTCTTCATCAACCTCTTCCTCGACCATGACACGACCTCGGCGCTCATCGCCGCAGGCAAGTTCAACTTCGTCAACTTCACCGGCTCCGTCGAAGGCGGGCGTTCCATCGAGCGCGCAGCCGCCGGGACGTTCACCGGGCTGGGGCTGGAGCTTGGCGGCAAGGATCCGGGCTACGTCATGGAGGACGCAGACCTGGATGCGGCCGTCGACACGCTGATGGACGGCGCCACCTATAACTCGGGCCAGTGCTGCTGCGGGATCGAGCGCATCTATGTGCACGAATCGCTCTACGACCAGTTTGTCGAAAAGTCGGTCGCCTGGGTCTCGAACTACAAGCTGGGCAATCCACTGGAGCAGGAGACGACGCTTGGACCGATGGCGAACAAGCGCTTCGCCAAGGTGGTCCGTGAGCAGGTGGCGGACGCCGTTTCGCGCGGCGCGAAGGCCCTGGTCGATCCGAAGCTTTTCCCGGCGGATGACGGCGGGGCCTATCTCGCGCCACAGGTCCTGGTGGATGTCGATCACTCGATGACCTTCATGACCGAAGAGACCTTCGGACCCGCCGTCGGCATCATGAAGGTCAAGAGCGACGACCAGGCAATCTCCCTGATGAACGACAGCAAGTATGGCCTGACCGCCTCGCTCTGGACGCAGGATGCGGAGCGGGCAGGGCGGATCGGCCGCGAGATTGAGACCGGCACCGTCTTCATGAACCGCGCCGACTATCTCGACCCGGCGCTGTGCTGGACTGGAGTGAAGGAAACCGGTCGTGGCGGTTCTCTCTCAGTGCTCGGCTTCCACAACCTGACACGACCCAAATCCTACCATCTGAAGAAAGTCACGAAATGAACATCGTCGCGAACTGGAGCTATCCGACCGCCGTCAAGCTCGGCTGTGGCCGGATCAAGGAACTAGCGGACGCCTGCAAGTCGCTCGGTATGAAGAAGCCGCTGCTGGTCACCGACCGCGGACTCGCGCCCATGGCGATCACTGGCCACGCCCTGGATATTCTTCAGGAGGCGGGTCTCGGTCGCGGGATCTTCGCCGATGTCGATCCCAACCCGAACGAGAAGAACCTGGAAGCAGGCGTGAACGCATTCCGCGATGGCGGTCACGATGGTGTCGTCGCATTCGGCGGCGGGTCGGGCCTCGATCTCGGCAAGGCGGTCGCCTTCATGGTCGGCCAGACCCGGCCGGTATGGGATTTCGAGGATATCGGCGACTGGTGGACGCGCGCGAAGACGGAAGGCATAGCTCCGATCGTTGCCGTCCCGACGACCGCGGGGACCGGCTCCGAGGTTGGGCGTGCCTCGGTGATCACCAATTCCGAAACCCACGTCAAGAAGATCATCTTCCACCCGAAGTTCCTGCCGGGCGTCGTGATCGCCGATCCGGAACTCACCGTCGGCATGCCGAAGGCGATCACCGCCGGCACGGGCATGGACGCCTTCGCGCATTGCCTTGAAGCCTATTGCTCGCCATTCTACCATCCGATGAGCCAGGGGATCGCCCTTGAGGGCATGCGGCTCGTGAAAGAATTCCTGCCGCGCGCCTACAAGGACGGGACGGACATCGAGGCGCGCACGAACATGATGGCAGCTGCCGCCATGGGGGCGGTCGCCTTCCAGAAGGGGCTCGGCGCAATCCACTCCCTCTCGCATCCCATCGGAGCGGTCTACAACACCCATCACGGCATGACCAATGCCGTCGTGATGCCCCCGGTGTTGCGCTTCAACCGCCCGGCCATCGAGGAGAAGATCGAGCGCGCCGCCGCCTATCTGGGCATAGCAGGCGGTTTCGACGGGTTCTACGACTATGTGCTGTCGCTCAGGGCTGAACTCGGTGTCCCCGAAAATTTGACAGCCATGGGCATTGCGGCCGATCGGATTGACGAGCTGGCCGCCATGGCGATCGAGGACCCAAGCTGCGGCGGCAATCCGGTTGCCATGACGCTGGAAAATACCCGGCAGCTCTTCGTCGACTGCTTCTGAAGGACAGGCGACACCAACATGACCTATGGCCGGAGCGGAAATGCTCCGGTTTTATGCGTCCCGTCCACCATGGCGAGTTCTTCCTGTTTACTTCCGAGAAAGCTAATTTAAGGATTTGTTAACCATGTTTGTAAAAGGATGCTCTTAAGACACCATGTTGGGTGTCCTCGTGAGCGATGAGGCTCAGACTTGTTCGAGGACCGAAAATGCCTGTAATTTCCTTCGCCAACGCCAAAGGCGGTGCCGGTAAAACGACAGCGGCTCTGCTGCTCGCGACCGAACTTGCCCATCAGGGGTTCCGCGTCACCGTGTTGGACGCGGATCCGCAGCGTTGGATCACCGAGTGGTCTGAGAGCAGTCGCAACATCCGGAATATCCGGGTCGTGTCCGAAGTGACAGTCGGTTCCCTGCAATGTCACCTGAGGGAGATGGCATCGAGCACCGACTATTTCATCATCGATCTGGCCGGTGCCCGTGACGCCATGGTCACCACAGCGATCGGTCTCTCGGATCATGTGATGATACCGGTGCAGGGTTCTGCGATGGATGCGAAGGGCGCCGCCCAGATCCTCGATCTTCTGTCCTTGATGAAGGACAGGGCAGGCCTCCAGATCGCTCACTCTGTCGTGCTTACCCGCGTGACGTCCATGG
>JAEYTV010000394.1 GCA_023433855.1 Pseudomonadota bacterium
ACCTATGCCCGGGGCGGCCCCATTCATCATGGCGTCAGTCTGGTTGCCGAAGGCGGGCAGACAACCGCCCTGGTGGGTCCCTCCGGCGCCGGAAAGTCGACGATCATCAACCTCATCCCCCGCTTCTACGATCCGGCGGAAGGACAGATCCTGATCGATGGACAGGACGTGGCCGGCGTAACCAAGGCATCGCTGCGCCGGCAACTCGCCTATGTATCCCAGCAGCCCTATCTTTTCGAAGGTACGATCCGGGACAACATCCGCTATGGCCGGCCTGATGCCACGGATGCGGAGGTCGAAGAAGCGGCGCGGCTCGCCTATGCTCACGACTTCATCCTCGCGCAGCCCCTCGGATACGAGACACCCGTCGGTGAGAACGGGGTGACGCTTTCCGGAGGGCAGCGCCAGCGTCTGTCGATCGCCCGCGCACTGGTGCGCAACGCGCCGATCCTTCTGCTCGACGAAGCCACATCCGCACTCGACAACGAGTCGGAAGCCGCTGTTCAGAAGGCGCTCGATACCGCCATGCGGGGCCGTACAGTGATCGTCATCGCCCATCGCCTTTCGACGGTCGTCAAGGCCGACAAGATCATTGTGATGCATGAAGGCCGGGTGGTTGAGGAAGGCACCCACGAGGTGCTTGCGCAGAGCAAGGACGGCCTCTACGCTCGGCTGAACAACCTCCAACTGCCTGAAAGGGCAATGTAACGAACGGGACTGCGGCGCATATGGCCCAAGATGACATGAAACTGGTGGTGGTCGGCGCGGCAGGACGTATGGGGCAGACGCTGATCCGAATAATCCAGGAAACGGCCGGCGTGACATTGCATGCCGCAGTCGAACGCGAAGGCTCCAGCTTCATAGGTACGGACGCCGGGGAACTCGCCGGCCTCGGCCCGCTAGGAATCGCCGTCACGGCCGATCCGTTGCAGGCCTTCCTGCATGCCGACGGTGTGCTCGACTTTACGGCCCCGGCAGCCAGCGTCACCTTCGCCGATCTTGCCGCCCAGGCTCGCATCGTCCACGTCATCGGCACGACCGGATGCTCCACGGACGATGAGGAGAGGTTCAAGGCTGCCGCCCGTCACGCCCGTATCGTCAAGTCCGGAAACATGAGCCTTGGCGTGAACCTGCTCGGTGTCCTGGTGGAACAAGCAGCACGCGCACTTCCGGCATCCGGTTGGGACATCGAGATCCTGGAGATGCACCACAAGCACAAGGTCGACGCGCCATCCGGCACCGCATTGCTTCTCGGCGAAGCGGCGGCCAAGGGACGAGGCATCGATCTTGCCAGCCACTCTGTCAGAGTGCGTGACGGCCATACGGGCGCCCGGCCCGAGGGCACGATCGGCTTTGCCACGTTGCGGGGCGGGTCCGTGGTGGGCGATCATTCCGTGGTGCTGGCCGGGGACGGCGAACTGGTGACGTTGTCGCACAGCGCGCGGGACCGCTCTCTCTTTGCCCGCGGGGCTGTCCAGGCGGCCATCTGGGCCCGTCAGGAGAAACCCGGATTCTACTCGATGCTCGACGTGCTCGGGCTTTCCACGTGATATCTTCGGAGGAACTCACTTCATGAGCGGCACTCTCGTCCTCGTTCGCCACGGCCAGAGCGAATGGAACCTCAAAAACCTCTTTACTGGCTGGCGGGACCCGGATCTCACGCCGCTCGGAGTCCAGGAAGCGGAAACGGGGGGGCAGGCGCTTGCCGATACCGGCACCCGCTTCGATATAGCGTTCACGTCGAATCTGATACGAGCCCAGAAGACGCTGAAAATCGTTCTCGACAAGGTGGGGCAGCCGGATCTCCCGACGATCCGCGACGAGGCGCTCAATGAACGTGACTATGGCGATCTTTCCGGCCTCAACAAGGACGATGCGCGGGCCAAGTGGGGCGAGGAACAGGTTCATATCTGGCGCCGTTCCTATGACGTGCCGCCGCCGGGCGGCGAAAGCCTTCGCGACACCGGTGCGCGGGTATGGCCTTACTACATGATGGAGATCCTGCCCCGCGTCCTGCGCGGCGAGACTGTGCTAGTTGCCGCTCATGGCAATTCGTTACGTGCTCTGGTGATGGTGCTGGACCGGCTGAGCAAGGAAGAGATCCTCAAGCTCAACCTCGCAACTGGGGTGCCGATCGTGTACAGACTCAATGCGGACTCTACCGTCGCCTCCAAGGAGATCCTGGGGGACATGTCCGGAGCGCACTAGCGCGCGTGCGGCTCGCCCATACAATGCTGGACGCGCCGTTGCTTGCAGCGGGCGCTCCGGCGAGCGGTTTCGATCATCGTCCGTCACGGATATCTTGTAGCCACACGCCTGGCCTCCTTGCGGGGCAACATCAAGCTGATGCCGCCTCCTGATCCCGGATTCACGTCTTGCGCTATGCACTCTATTTCTCTCCTGCCAAGGAGCACCCGCTGACACAAGCGGCGAGTGCGTGGCTTGGCCGCGATGCATTCACCGGAGAGGCGCTTTCAATCGCAGCTGGGCCGGAATTGGGAACGGACACGATCCACGAGCTGACGGCGGAGCCGCGCCGGTATGGTTTTCACGCGACGCTGAAGGCTCCGTTCCCGCTTCACCCAGACCGGAAAGAAGAAGAACTGATCTCCAGCCTCGAACGCTTCGCGGCAGACACCCCCGCTTTCGCCATACCGAGCGTCGTGGTGGATCAACTCGGACCTTTCTTCGCCCTGGTTCCTGAGCCGGACGTTCTGCAGCTTCAGGAGTTCGCTGCCCGCGTCGTCGAAGAGTTCGATCCCTTCCGGGCACCCCTCTCCCCCGAGGATATGGCGCGACGCAAGCCGGACACCTTGTCTTCCGCCGAACGCGAGAACCTCGAACGCTGGGGATACCCCTATGTGATGGACGAGTTCAGATTCCATATGACGCTTACCGGGCAGGTCGCGCCGGAGCAGGCAGCACGGGTGCGCAAAGAGATCGACCGGCGCTTTGCGGCGTTCGTCCATCGGCCTCTTGCCATCGACGCGCTGGCGCTCTTCATCGAGCCCGAGCCGGGTGCGCCGTTCACCGTCAGACGGTTGTTACCCCTCGCGACCGATTCCGCAAACCGAAAGAACGCGACATGACCGTGGAACTCGTGCTCACCAATGCCCGTATCGTGCTGGAGGACGGTGTATGTCACGGAACGGTGCAGGTCGTCGATGGTAAGATCGCCGACATTTCGGAAGGGGTGGGCCGGGCGGGCGAGGACTTCGAAGG
>JAEYTV010000429.1 GCA_023433855.1 Pseudomonadota bacterium
TTCCAGGCCTGGACAGGCAGGACATAACCACTCGGACGCGTCAGTCCACGCTCGAATACGCGGGCGATGCGGTTGCGCTCTTCCGGGTCCTTCAGCCTGGAATTGGAGGGGTCGACATTTTCCGGAAGATTGCCCTCGCGGATGATCCATTCGGCAGGGTCTTCATAGGCAGGGACAACCAGTTCGGAGCCGAGACCAAGCTCTGCCGCGAGATCCTCCAGGAGCCTGCAGGCATCCTCCTCCGCCACGTCGGAGCGCACGCCCTCCTGCGCCACAAGATCGGGGTTTCTCCAGATAGGCACACCATCCTTGCGCCAGTAGAGCAAGAAGGTCCAGCGTGGAAGGCTTTCTCCCGGGTACCACTTGCCTTGGCCGTAGTGCAGGAACCCCCCCGGCGCAAAGCGCTCCCGCAGCCGACGAATGAGGGTATCTGCTTTTTGCCGCTTCGTCGGACCGACGGCGTCGGTGTTCCATTCGCCCGATTCGAAGTCGTCGATCGACACGAAGGTCGGCTCCCCGCCCATCGTGAGACGCACGTCCTCAGCCTGCAGCACGCGGTCCACGCCTTCACCGAGCGCGTTCAGCGCCTCCCAGCTCTCTTCCGAGAACGGCTTTGTGATACGAGGATGTTCGGCTACGCGCGCCACTCGCATGTCGAAGGAGAACTCGGTCTCCGCTACCCCGTAAAGGCTGCCGGAGATGGGGGCGGCGTTGCGGTAGTGAGGTGTTGCCGAAAGGGGAATATGGCTTTCGCCCGTCAGAAGGCCGGAGGTGGGGTCCAGGCCTATCCAGCCGGCGCCCGGCAGATAGACCTCCGCCCAGGCATGCAGGTCGGTGAAATCAACGTCGGTTCCAGAGGGGCCCTCTAACGCCTTCAGGTCCGGAGTAAGCTGGATCAGGTAGCCGGAGACAAATCGCGCAGCAAAACCGAGACAGCGCAGAACTTGCACAAGCAGCCAACTGGTATCGCGACAGGAACCCCTTGCGGAGGCCAGCGTCGCCTCCGGTGTCTGCACGCCAGGCTCCATGCGGATTACATAGCCAATCTCCCGTTGCAGCCGAGCGTTCAGCCCGACCACCATGTCCACTGTCGGTTGGCCAGGATTCCAGTCCAGGGAATCCAGGAACGCCTGGAGGAGGGGGGTAACGGCCTCCGGGCGGCGATAGATCGAAAGATCCTCGGTCAGCGCGTCCGGATAGTTGAAAGGCCAGGTCGCCGCCTCCTCTTCGACGAAGAAGTCGAAGGGATTGTAGACGGTCATGTCGGCAACCAAGCCAACTTCGATCCTGAATTCCGTGACCGGGTCGGGGAAGACATAGCGGGCAAGGAAGTTTCCGTAAGGATCCTGTTGCAGGTTCACGAAGTGATTTTCAGGAATGACCTTGAGGGAGTGGCTGAGGACTTTGGTGCGCGAGTGGGCGGCGGGCTTGAGGCGGATGATCTGTGGTCCGAGGCGGATAGGCCTGTCATACTTGTAGTGGGTGAGATGGTAGATGCTCGCCTTGATCGCCATTATATCCCCAGGGCTGCCCTTGCCGCGCGTTCGAAGGGCCGGCAGTCGGACCGATCGATGATCTGCCGCGATTTTGTGCGCTGCATGAAAATAATGCAAGGCGGATTTGCCGGCTGGAACTCCCGCCGGCGACAAGTGGCGGGCAGCGATCGAGCCGGTGGAAGCCATTCTTCGTCAGCCTAATGACAAGCGACCACAATCGGGTGCAAAGATCTGATGGCGGGCTGCAAGGGTAATGTTCCGCGATGTCCAGTATCACCGGCTGCAAAGACGGTTGCTTGAACAGTTTGAGGCGAAAGGCCGCCAATGAACGAGATCCGGGAGGCGGTGCCTCCGACTTACGAGCTTCCCTTGGGCGGCCAACTTCGCATGATGGTCAAGGCCTTCTGGAATTCCCCCGTCCGCCGCCGCATCGTCGCGCTCACCGTCGCGCTGTTGGTGGTGATCTTCTCGACCACCTATGCCCAGTACCGGCTCAACGAGTGGAACGGCCCCTTCTACGACGCCCTTGAGCGGCGCGACCTGCCGGAGTTTATGAACCAGCTGGTCATCTTTGCCATCATCGTCGCGATTCTGACCCTGCTCAATGTGGTGCAGGCATGGTTGAACCAGATTACCGCCATGCATATGCGCGAGGGGCTGGCCCGCGATCTAGCGAATGTCTGGTTGGTTCCGGGGCGGGCGCTGAAGCTTGCCAGCGCCGGTGCGATCGCGGCCAACCCGGATCAGCGGCTGCACGAGGACACGCGCATCCTTGCCGAAAATACCACCAGTCTCGCAATAGGCCTCGTCAACTCCACCATCCTGCTTGCGAGCTTCATCGGCGTTCTTTGGGCCATATCGTCGGACTTCCTCATCCATCTGGGAGAAGCGACGATATCCATTCCGGGATACATGGTCTGGGCGACCATTCTTTACGCGACAGTCGCTTCCACGCTCAGCAAGATCGTTGGCCGACGGCTGCCGAGGCTCAATGCGGACCGATACGCGCGCGAGGCCGACCTGCGGGCCGTACTGATGCGTACCAACGAGAACATGAAGCCGATCACCCTTGCCCGCGGGGAAGCAAACGAACTGCAGCGGGTCCATTCAGCGATTGACGAAGTGCTGGTAATGCTGCGCAAAGTCGCGTGGGCGCTGACCAATCTTACCTGGGTTTCGGCGGGGTTCGGCTGGCTGGCACTTGTTGCGCCGATCATCATCGCCTCGCCGATGTATTTCTCCGGGGAGCTTACCTTCGGCGGGCTGATGATGGCGGTCGGCGCCTTCAACCAGGTAAACCTCGCACTTCGCTGGTACGTCAATAATTTCGGCGTCATTGCGGACTGGCGCGCGACGCTCGCACGTGTCTCTTCCTTCCGCAATGCGCTGCTCGCCATGGATCGTGCTGCGGCAGAGGGAGACCTGATTGCCTACAGGGATTTGCCGAAGGAGGAGGGAATCAGTGTCTGCGGGGTCGTCGTCCACGGCGAACCCGGCCGGGGAGATAAAGGACACGGACTTCGTGTCCAGGAGGCGGAGTGCGTCATAAGCCCTGGTGGACGCGTGATGATCAACGGCAATCCCGGAGCCGATCGCCACCTCTTCTTCCAGGCACTTGCCGGCACCTGGCCATGGGGGCGCGGCGAAATCGGTCTTCCGGCGGGAGCAAGCATGATTTTCCTGCCACAGGAGAGATATTTGCCCAATGCGCCATTGAGGGAGATTCTGACCTATCCGGAGCACGCCCCGTCGGTGAGCGACGAAGTTCTGGCGGGACTACTGAGAAGGATGGGGCTGGAACGCCTCGCCAATCGTTTGAATGATGTCGAGCGGTGGGACCGGCTGCTCGACAAGGACGACGAAGCGCTGCTTTCGATTGCGAATGTGCTGTTGCGCAGGCCCGACTGGCTGATCATGGACGATGTGCTAGAAGGTCTGGAACCGGAGACGCGCGAGCGGATGCTTGATGCGCTTGCGACGCTCGAGGCAACGACACTGGTGTATATCGGACGGTCGGAAGATTATCTCGACAGGTTCTCGCCGGCGCTTTTCCATCTGCTGGCGCTGCAAGTGAACGGCGGTAATGGAAAGAGGGTAGAGGATGGGTCGCAGGAGACGTGACATGACCAGGCACTCATCTTCCCGGAAAACCGGTTCCTGTATCGTCTGTGGCCGAAGCTTTTCCCTGTCGAGCCTTCACGAGGTTGGGCATCTCAGGCCGTATCTCCACGAAATGATTATGGAGGAGGTTCCGGGCTGTGGAGCGGACAGCCTGATCTGCGACGAGGACCTTGGACGGTTCCGCCGCCGCTACGTGGAGAAGTTGCTGGACGAAGAGCGGGGTGAGCTTTCCGACCTGGACCGGAGAGTCCTCGATACTTTCGAGACGGGAGCGTCTACGGTCCAGGCCGGCGCGGCCATGCTGGAGCGGAGTTCGACATTCGGCGAGCGGGTTGCGGACCGGGTGGCCGCCTTTGGAGGCTCCTGGACCTTTATCCTGCTCTTCATGGGCGTGCTTATTGCCTGGATGGGGCTCAATGTTTCCGGTCTTTTTGTCGGGCCTTTCGACCCCTATCCCTTTATCCTGCTCAACCTTGTGCTTTCTTGCGTCGCCGCCCTGCAGGCGCCGGTGATCATGATGAGCCAGAAGCGGCAGGAGGATAAGGATCGCCGGCGATCCGAAAACGACTACATGATCAACCTGCGCGCCGAGATGGAAATCAGGCAGCTTCACGAAAAGATTGACCATCAGATGGCCAGGCAATGGGAACGATTGACGGAGCTCCAGCAGATCCAGATCGAGCTTCTCGAGCGGCGCGACGATCGGCGCCCCGAGTGATCCAGCTTTGGAGGTCATGAGCGGATCCAGTTGAAGCACGCGGCAGGCAGGATCGAGTTGCTCACGAGAAGGGCTCCATTCAGGTAAAGGTCCCGCGCATCCGCGTCCGGCGGAAGATCCACCGCCCAGACCTGGTCAGAGGGATCGCTCCAGACCAGGCGACCGCCCACCGCTTGCAGGGCTGCCAGCGATTGCGCCGAGGACATGCCGGGGCGAAACATGACCATGACCATGGATTGCTGCGGCGGCGGAAGTGCGGCGATGGGGCCCGTGACGGCTACCGCCAGAACGAGGGCCAGGGGTGAACTCATTATCCGGCCGCGTCCTGCGCCGCGCCGGCGTCGCAGGAGCCAACCCAAAGCGACGGGCACCAGGCCGAAGAGGACGAACCAGAGAAGATCCCAGACCAGGGGATCGTCCACATCCATTCGGATGCGGTGGATGCCGAGCACCCAATGCGAGAGGATGCCGTCGATGATGTGCCAGGCTCCGAAACCGATAAGTGCGTTGCCGGCCAATAGACGGTCGGCGCCTGAAGCGGAGAGTTCTCCCCTGGCTCGCCAAAGCAGCCACAGCCCGACAAAAGTGACCAGGTACATCAAGACGTGGAACAGGCCGTCAGTCAGGATCAAGATGCGGATGTCCTGCCGGGCCTGCTCGAGGCCGCTTAGAAGGTGATGCCATTGCAGGACCTGATGCAGCAGGATGCCGTCGAAAAAGCCACCGAGGCCGATGCCGATTGCATATCCGGACCAAGTCAAGTGGCCCGAGAAATCGTCCTGCACCTTTGCTGCCACCGGATGCGCCATGAACATCTCCCTTGCTGGAGCGAGGTAACAAGACAGCAGGAGGATGGTTCCCTAACGGCTGGAACCCACGTCGCGCGGTAGCGCCTGTTCAGCGCCACATGCCGCGCATCCGGGCGCTGATATCCACCCGGACCTGCCGGGCCTGCCGTTCGGCGGAAGAGGCTGGCTGCGCAATCGGCCAGGCGGCCGTCTCGAAGAACTGCAGCAGGGTGGCCGGAATGAAGCGGCTGCGTGCGGCGTAAACGTGGCGGTCCCCCTGCGAAGCCTGTCCGTGAACAAAGAAGCGCTGGGGGGTGATCAGATGCAGGTGGTCCCTGGCACGGGTCATCGCGACATAAAGGAGGCGCCGCTCCTCCTCGATCTCCGCCGTCGTCCCGGTGCCAAGATCGGACGGGATGCAGCCGTCGACGCAGTTCAACAGGAAGACCGAGCGCCACTCTTGTCCCTTGGCCGAGTGGATGGTCGACAGGACGAGGTAGTCTTCGTCGAGCAGAGGCGTTCCCGCCTCGGCACTGGTCGCATCAGGGGGGTCGAGCGTCAGTTCGGTCAGGAACCGTTCACGCGAAGCGTAACCGGAGGCGATCTGCTCCAACTGCAGCAGATCGGCCTTGCGGGTCTCTGCGTCCTCGTGAATGCGCGCGAGATGCGGTTCGTACCAGTTGCGGGCAAGCTCCATCTCCGCGGGCCAGCCTTCGCCTCTCCTCACTGCCGCCAGCATTTGCACGAAAGCCGGCCAATCCTCGCCGGATCTGGGTGGGGCAGGGATTTCCTGCAAGGCTGCGAGCGGCTCCGGATCGCTGGCGATCGCCTCCAGGATCTTTCCCGCAGTCTGGGGTCCGATCCCCGGAATCAACTGCATCAGGCGGAATCCGGCAACGCGGTCACGGGGGTTCTGCGCAAAGCGCAGGGCGGCCAGCATGTCCTTCACATGAGCGCTGTCGAGGAACTTAAGCCCGCCAAATTTTACGAACGGGATGCCCCGGCGGGTGAGTTCAACTTCCAGAGGGCCGGAATGGTGTGACGCGCGGAAGAGCACGGCCTGGTTCTTCAACGTCATGCCGCTTTCGCGGTTCTCGAGGATCTTTTCGGCTATGTAGTTGGCCTGTTCCGTCTCATCTTTTACCGTGACGAGACGCGGCCGCTCCTCGGATTGGCGTTCCGTCCAGAGATTCTTGGTGAACCGCTCACGCGCAAGCTCGATGACGCCGTTGGCGGCTGCGAGGATGGTGTTCGTCGAGCGATAGTTACGATCGAGGGTGACGATGTCGGCCGGTGGTTCGAAGGATTGCGGAAAATCGAGGATGTTGCGGATGGTCGCGGCCCGGAAGGAATAGATCGACTGTGCGTCGTCGCCCACCACGGTGAGCCCCCGGCCGCCGGGCTTCATTGCCCTCAGGACCGAAGCCTGGAGCCGGTTGGTGTCCTGATATTCGTCGACGAGCACATGATCGAACCGGGCCCCGATATCTTCGGCAATTGCAGCCTCGCTCATCATCTGCGCCCAGTAGAGCAGCAGATCGTCATAGTCGAGGACGTTCTGGGCCTGCTTGGCGTCGACATAGGAGGCAAAAAGTTCGCGCAACTGCTTCTCCCAGCTGGAACACCAGGGGAACGCCGTTTTCAGCACCTCGTCCAACGCAGTTTCCGAGTTCACCGCACGGGAATAGATGGCGAGGCAGGTCCCCTTGGTCGGGAAGCGGTTTTCCGTCTTGGAGAACCCCAGTTCATGGCGGACCAGGTTCATCAGGTCGGCCGAATCCTCCCGATCATGGATGGTGAAATCCGGATCGAGGCCGATCTGATCGGCATGCAGGCGAAGCAGCCGGGCGCCGATACCGTGGAAAGTCCCGGCCCAGGCGAGCGCATCCGCCATTATCGCGCCGTTGGCGCCAAGCACCTGCTTGCAGATTCGTTCGACACGGCGGCCCATTTCAGATGCGGCCCGTCGAGAAAAGGTCATCAGCAGGATGCGACGCGGATCTGCGCCGGACAGGATCAGGTGGGCGACCCGATGGGCGAGTGTGTTGGTCTTGCCCGAACCAGCACCGGCAATCACAAGAAGGGGACCGGCCGCGCCGCCATTCGGTACGTCCGAGCCATGCGTGACAGCGCGCCTCTGCGCGTCGTTCAGTTTTTCCAGATATGCAACGCTCATGCCCTGATCAGCGGCCCGTTCCCGATGTGTTCGATTTAGCTTTAGCTGATTCGTGCCAGCTTAGCCTTCCCCTGATCGACTGCAGTGTGCCGGCGCTGCCCAAGCCTTAACTTGACTATGGTTGTCGCCTTTCTGTATGAGAATTGATCCGTTCTCCAGGAGGCGATCTTGCAGACTTCATCCACTGCGCTGGCCGCTGTCGCGGCACTTGCCCTTGGTACTTTCAGCGCGCCGCCGCCGGCCGCCGCCCAAGTCGCAGACAGCATCACGATCTACAACGCCCAGCACGAGGGGCTGACGAAGGAATGGGTTCGGGCCTTTACCGAAGAAACCGGAATTGTCGTCACCGTCCGCAACGGGTCGGACCTCGAATTTGCGAACCAGATCGTCCAGGAAGGGGAAAATTCTCCCGCCGACGTGTTCCTCACCGAGAACTCCCCGGCCATGGCGCTGGTGGATGGCAAGGGACTTTTCGAACCGGTTGACCAGGCGACGCTCGATCAGGTGCCGCCGCAGTTCCGCCCTGCCAACGGGCACTGGGTGGGGATTGCGGCACGTTCCACAGTTTTTGCGTACGACAAGACAAAGCTGAAGGAAGACGAACTTCCCAAATCTATGCTCGACCTTTCAGAGCCGGAATGGAGGGACCGCTGGGCAGCATCGCCATCAGGTGCCGATTTCCAGGCAATCGTCGGCGCGTTGCTGCAACTCAAAGGGGAAGACGTCACCGCCGCATGGCTGAACGGCATGAAGGAGAACGCGACCGCCTACCGTGGCAATTCGGCGGCGATGCGCGCCGTCAACGCCGGACAGGTCGAAGGGGCGCTGATCTATCACTACTACTATTTCGGCGACCAGGCGAAAACCGGCGAGAACTCACGGAACGTCGCCCTCCATTACTTCGGAAACGAGGACCCGGGCGCCTTCGTGTCGCTTTCGGGAGGAGGGGTCCTTGCGTCCTCGAAACACAAGGAACAGGCGCAAGCCTTCCTCAGATGGCTCACTGGCAAGGATGGTCAGGCGGTGCTGCGCGAGGGAACATCCTACGAATATGCGGTCGGCAAGGGCGAAGCGTCCAACCGGGCCCTTGTGCCGCTCGATCGGCTTCAGCCGCCCAGGGTCGAGCCTGCCACGCTCAACAATGCCAGGGTGACCGAGATGATGACGGCGGCCGGTCTCCTCTAGACCTGGTCGAATTGATTGCCGAGACACCGCAGGCCTTGCTGCAGGCGGTGGCTCCCTTCTGGACAGCTCATGGGTACCATTGCAGGCACGATCGTTCCGACAACAAGGCGTCCCCGCCGACCGGTGACGGCATCCTGGACAATGGGGATCGCTGCCCTTGTCGCTTCACTGGCGCTGCTTCCGCTCGGCTTCGTTCTCTGGGCGACGATCGAGACGGGCGTGAATACAGCCTTTCAACTCATCGTCCGGCCGCGGGTGGGTGATCTGATGATCAACACGATGCTGCTCGTCCTTTTCACCGTTCCGCTCTGCGCCGTGGTTGCCCTGTCATTGGCCTGGCTGACAGAGCGCACCAACCTGCCGGGCGCCCGCATCTGGACCTGGCTGGCGGTGGCACCGCTGGCGGTACCCGCCTTCGTCCATTCCTATGCGTGGGTCGGCATATGGCCCGCCCTCCACGGCCTTGCGGCCGGCGTGGCGATTTCCGTCGTCGCTTATTTTCCGTTCCTCTATCTGCCTCTCGCCGCAGCATTCCGGCTGCTCGACCCCGCGCTCGAAGACCAGGCCGCCTCCCTTGGGCTTTCCCCCTTTGCCGTCTTCCGCCGCGTCGTCCTGCCCCAGTTGAAGCTGGCGCTCTGCGGGGGCGCACTGCTGATTGGCCTGCATCTTCTGTCGGAATACGGTCTTTATGCGATGATCCGTTTCGACACGTTCACGACAGCAATCATTGATCAGTTCCAGTCCACCTACAATGGTGTCGCGGCTCATATGCTGGCACTGGTGCTGGTCTTCTGCTGTTTCGCGATGCTGGGGCTCGAAGCTGCCGTGCGGGGCCGCAGCCGGTATGCTCGGGTTGGCTCCGGAGCGGCGCGTCGCCCCACGGCAATACGGTTGGGCGTCTGGAAATACCCGTGCCTGCTGCTGCCTATCCTTGTTGCTGCATTCTCGCTTGGCATTCCCGTATTCACACTTGCGCGCTGGCTGGCGGCGGGCGGCGCCGACATCTGGCGTCTGGACGAGATTGGTCCTTCTCTCTTTCAAACGCTGCTGATCTGCCTGATCGGCGGGCTTGCGACGACCGCCGCGGCAGTACCGGTCGCCTGGCTATCCATACGCCGGCCGAACCGCGCAAGCCGCCTCCTCGAAGGCTGCTATTATCTTGCCAGCGCGATGCCTGGGGTGGTGGTGGCGCTCGCCCTGGTCACGGTGACCGTCCGAGCCATCCTGCCGCTTTATCAGACGCTAGCCACGATCGCGCTCGCCTATGTCGTCATGTTCCTGCCGAGGGCGCTCGTCAGCCTCAGGGCAAGCATCGCGCAGGTCCCGGTCGAGCTCGAGCAGGTTGCGACGAGCCTCGGCCGATCGCCCGCCAATGCGCTCTGGTCCACGACCGTGCGTCTTGCAGCGCCCGGTGCTGCTGCGGGCGTGGCTCTTTCCTCTCTCGGCATCATCAACGAATTGACAGCGACCCAGATGCTTGCGCCCAACGGCACACGCACCCTCGCCATGGCCTTCTGGGCCCTCACCGGCGAGATCGATTACCCAGCGGCCGCCCCCTATGCCCTGCTGATGGTTCTTTTCTCCATGCCACTGATATGGCTTCTCCAGTACCAATCAAAAAAGATTGCCGGTCGATGACCCTCCTTCAGATCAATTCCCTGCGCAAACGCTACGGCTCCGTCGATGCGTTGGACGGCATCGACCTCTCCGTACCTGCCGGGGGACGCACCGCGATCGTGGGTCCGTCCGGCTGTGGCAAGACGACGCTTCTGCGCCTTGTCGCAGGGTTCGAGAGCCCCGATGCCGGCAGCATCATGCTTGCAGGGAAATTGCTGGCGGAGGGGGCCGCGTCCGTACCGGCGCACAAGCGCGGCATCGGCATCGTGGCGCAGGACGGCTGTCTTTTCCCGCATCTCAACGTGGCGCAGAATATCGGCTTCGGCATCAAAGCCGAACAGGCGGAAAAGCAGGCCCGCATCTGTGAACTGATGGACATGGTGGGGCTGCACCGCTCGCTGCTCGCCCGCAAGCCGGATGAGATTTCAGGTGGGCAGCAGCAGCGGGTTGCCCTGGCGCGCGCGCTTGCACGTAAGCCAAGGCTGATCCTGCTTGACGAGCCGTTTTCAGCCCTCGATACCGGACTTCGCGCTGCCACCCGCAATGCCGTCAGCGAGGTTCTGACGGCGGCCGGCATCACGGCATTGCTGGTTACCCACGATCAGGCCGAGGCACTCGCCTTTGCCGACCAGGTCGCAGTGATGCGCTCTGGCAGGTTTGCTCAGGTCGGTTCGCCGCGCGATGTCTATCTGCGCCCCGCCGATCCCGCTACGGCGGCATTCCTGGGCGAGGCAATCGTGCTGCCGGCGAAAGTGTTCGATGGTCGGGCCGACAGCCGGATGGGAACTTTGCCGGTCGACGATCAGGCCTTCAGGGGCGAGGGGACAATCATGCTGAGGCCGGAGCAGATCTCGCTTGCGCCTGAAAGCGGGGCTGGCCCCGCTGCAACAGTTGCAGAGATCACTTTCTGCGGGCCAAGCTGTGACGTGCGGATCATAGTCGCCGGAAGCGAGCCCTTTTCCTTCCGGTTGGAGGTTCCGAGCGGCAGGATGCTCCTGCCGGGTGAGCGGGTCACGATCAGCGTGGCCGGGCGAGCGCACCTGTTCAGGTAGCAATGGAACCCTGGAACATTCCTTCACGTTAAACGGCACCAACATGAAGGAACAATTTCCATGCTGAAATGGGCTCTTATCTTTCTTTTGATATCCCTGGTTTCTGGCTTTCTCGGCTTTTCCGGTGTTTCTGCAGCGACCGCGAAGATTGCGAAGATCCTGTTCGTGATCGCGCTGATCGTCTTCCTCGTCTTCCTCGTTCTGGCACTGATGGCCGGCAGCGCGCTTATGTAGGCGCGATGTCCCGCCGCGAGAGTTCTTCTCGCGGCCCGCGTGTTCAACGCGCAAAAAAAAGCCCTGCGAGATTCCTTGCAGGGCAATTGGGGAAAACCCGCGTTGTCGCGGGAACGCTGCGTTTAACCACGTCTTGAGGTGCATCACGAGGGCGGATGGAACCGATTCGGTACGGTCCCGAGAGAATTGCGAGCAGGCGCCGAGGTAGACGGTTGCATTTGCCAAAACGAAAAAAGGCGCCGAGGTGGCACCTATTCGCGTCTCGAAGTTTTGAGAAGATCGGATGGTGGGCGTGACAAGGACAACATTTGAGAACTAAGCAATTGGTTACACAATATTTTTTGTCTTGTATCCCTCACCTGAATCAGGGTGAGGGATTTCGATGTTCCCAATCTGGTCCGCAACGATGCGGCTGGCTTCTATTCCGAGACGCTTCCGGTCGACACCTTTCGTGTAGATCTCTGCGGTGGCCAACTTCGTCCAACCGTACTGCGCCATTAGCTGGTGGCTTCCAGCACCGCCCTCCGCTGCCAGTGTGGCGCTGAGCTTCCGTAGGCCGTGCGCAGACTTTGTTATGCCGGCCTCGGTGCACTTTTCCCTGAACCAGTTTCCAAATGCTTCCTTGACGAATGGCTTGCCGCGGCTGCTCTCGATCAGGTGGAGCCCCTTCCGTGGCGTTAGGTCGATCATCGTCAGCAACTCGTCCGTAAGCTCGACAGTGATCCGCGATCCCGTCTTTGCCGTGGAGAGAGACAATTCCTTTCCCTTGATATGCTGCCGACCCGCGATCGCGACGTCCGACCTTCTCAAGCCGGCCAAAAGCATCAGTTCCATTGCCAAGCGCTCTGGTGTGCCGATCGCGTGCTTTGTTCGAAATGCTTTTACGTCGTCAACGGTCCATGCGGGGAATCCGTCCGATTTGTAACTGGGGAGATCGACGCCGATGGTGGGGTCGGCGGCCACGAGCCGCATCTTCCGTGCCCAACCAAACATACCACGCATGACCTTCAGGAAGTTCGCCGCTAGGGCCGGGGTCTCGTGCCTCTTGTCGACGCCTTCCTGGATGACATCCTGGCTGAAAGCAGACAGCGCGTGGCGGCCATTCTTCTCCAGCACCTTCGCCATGATCAGACGTTGCTGCTTCTGCGTGGCGGGACTAAAGCCTGCCCATTTAGCGCTTTCGGTCGTGTAACGGTTCCAGAGCCACTGGAGCGTGTTTTCGTGAACCGCCTTTACCTCGACCGGCGTTCCAGTCAGCGCGGCGCGATATGCTGCCTTGAAGGCAGGGTCGTTTGGATTGGGCAACCGGATGCGCTTGCCCTTTCCGATGCGGAAATAGAACACCCACTTGTCGTGGCGGGTTTTCTGCTTGTGAACGTGGAGTGGGAGCTTTCTTGGCATCCCGGAATCATCATAAACTCGGACGCGAGTAGTCAATTCCACTCCCCTTTGCGGCCGGCGCGTCAGGAATGACGGTGATGACAGCCTCTCCAACCCTGATTTCCACACGGCATCCAGTGGCCTTCGCCACTTCAGCGGCTCGTTGCATGTCCTGCTTGCGAATGAGGGCAGGGGCAGACATCAGGTTTTATCCCCGGTATTCAACTTATCCACAGGCGTATCAACGATCGACTGCAAGAACATCGTCAGGCCATTGATCTTCCGGCCGTCCTCCGCACGATGAGCACTATGGACGGTGTCAAAGACATCGGTGTCTGAGAGGATGAAGGCGCACTTTTCCTTCAGTTCTTCCAGTGTATTGCAACGGAATTCGATCACTTCATCCATCAGGAGCATGTAACGGTGCCACTCTGGGCTATCTTCAGCTCGTTTGCAGTCTTGATCAAACTGAGCTTCCCAGACCTGTTTTGCACGACGACACGTAGCCTTTAGCTCTTCAAAACCCGGCGAAGAGATTGCTCTTATTTCGAGAGCTGCTTTTTCCCGAATGAGGAAGTTTTCCATGGTGTCGACAGCGGCAGCTACGCCACGATAGAAGTGTTTATCTCTATCCAACATTCCCGATTTTTCTTCCGCCGCCATCAACTTGCACTCAGCGATAGCGCGTTTGAAGGAGCTGAGAAATCTGTCACTCTTCACTTCAGCCCCTCCAACAGTTCTTCCAGTCGATCATGGATGATACGAAGCTTGTTATCGACTTCACCGGACACGGCCTGAAGCGCATCCGTGGCGTAGCCGGTTACTCCGCTATCGGAAGCCGCCGTGTGCAGCGCCTCGTTTAGGCTGATAGCCTTGTTGAGAAGGTCGACGATGTCGCCGACCTTGATAGATAGGTTCGACATCAGTTTGCCTCCCGGTGGTGCGGTACCCATTCGCCGGCACGGTCGAAAATCGCCGCGGCCTCGTGCTGCCGGCGCGCTTCGCGTTCGGCAACTCTCATCATAGCGCAAGCCCTATCGAGCGCCCCGTTGCGGGTTCCATCCGGGTGCTCGAAGCTCATATCGCTTATAAGTTCGCGGATGGCGGACAGCATCAAGACGAGGTCATTGAGGTTGTAATAGACATCGCCCGGCTCGAAGGATGAATTGTTCATTGTCCGTCTCCGATCCTAGCCTTGAGGTCGAGATATTCGGCGTGCAGCAGGTGCGCCTTGCCCATCACTTCCGACAGGCAGTCGGGGTAAGTCGTTTCGTGGTGAAGGATGATGAAAGCACGAACATTCGCCTCGTCGAGCGTGGTCGGCTTCGCAGCTTCCGCTACCTGCAAGATTAGCTCAAGGCAGTCGTTGAAGCTGTCTTGAAGGGCTTCGACCTCGTCGAGGGCACCACCCGTGCAACGTGGCTGGTTTTGTACCCCGTTAACGGCGTTGCGCGCTGCGGTTACGGCATCCATGACGACACTCAGTTCGCGCATGGTAAGGCGGGAAAGGTTCGACTCCGGGAAGTAAAAGTTGACGCTGTAGTTCATCACGCGCGCCCCCCGCTCAGAGCGGAGTAATACCGCTCTTTGATTGCCAGGGTGCGGTTCTCGATGTCATTGACGGCAAAGAGAACGGCGTCACGATCGGCCATGGCGAGCTTATAGACGAGATATTCGCCTTCGCTCTCCGGACGTTCAAAGAGGCTATCTGCAATGTCAGCGGCGATCCGCGTCATGTGCGAGAGGTCGCGCAGCAGGGGCTCAAGATCCCGCATTGCAGATGCAATCTTCGCGTCCATCTTTGTGCGGGTCACGGCAATGATGTTCTCGCTCAGTTCACCTATGCTTTTGGGCGCAGTTGTGCTATCCGGATGATCACTCATCAGGCAGTTCCTTCTGTTTGGTGTTGTTAATGGCAGGGGCGGGGATCGGTCGCCAAACTACTTCCCCGCCTGCTGCGTCGCTTCATGGTTTTAACCAGATGGTTTTCGGAAATCTCCGAATTGCTGTCGGAAAATCAGAACTCCGAGAGCTTGCCACACGCCAGATGAAAAAGGCGGCAATTCTGTTTCCGGATCCGGCAATTCTGTTTCCGTATCCGCAAACATCGATAATGAGTTTCTTCGACAAGAGGTTGGAATTCTGGAACAAGAGCTTGGGTTTTCGCGACAAGTTCTTGCCCCAGCCTGACAAGCTCGACTACGCTGCTTCCCCCGATAGGCGTCTGAAGCATTGCAATGGTCGGCCGGATGATTTGCTTCACCGGCCGGGCCCTGGAGGTTACCGAAGCGATCGAGACGGCTAAGCGGTTGTCGAGGGATTACGCGAATGCGCGGTCCGGAGGGACACGCCTTCTCCTCGATGAGCTGCGACCGTGAGAATTCTTCGAGGAGGTATCCCGTAATCGGCCAGGCTGCACAGATGGCTGTCGCGCTCTCCGACCGTCCCGTCGAGTAGATGCCGCAATTTCGTCTGGGCGTCTTCAGACGTGATGCCAGGGGACCGCACGAAGGCAACGAATGCCCGCCGCTCTGCCCCCCTGTGCGCTCAGCGGCGACGACATCGACCGGAACACCGGATGCGTTGAACGAGGCTTCATCAGCCCCGACAGCGGCGTCGTGTTGATTGCCACTGAGAATTGACCCGGCGTGGCCTGATATTTCCATTGAGAATTGACCCATGTTC
>JAEYTV010000455.1 GCA_023433855.1 Pseudomonadota bacterium
TCCATGAACAGAACAAAGGGAAGATACGCGCTGCCGCGAACCTGTAGAACAGCGGACATGGTTGTCTGATGCGTCCCCCCAAGAAGTGCTTCAGGCCAGTAGTTTCAACCTAATCGCCACAAACTGACGTGGCGTCACTTTACCTTTGGCCAACTGAAATGTCATCGGGAATGACGTCCAGGTCACCCTGCGGACTCGTGCAGGCGACCACTGGCAACCTGTCCCCTCCTTTGCCAAGCATTATGTTTCCGTTCGGAGGGCTTTGCGTAGGCGGCGTCGACCGCATTGTCGTGTGATGTGCCTGACGACAAGGGTCAGCGTTGGCACGATCGTCCTCGAAGCTCTGAGGGCTACCTGCGAAAGGTTCTCTGGCGGCTTTCTAAAGCGCCATGATGACTGACTTCGTCTCCGTGTACAGATTCAATCCCTCCTGGCCTTTTTCACGGCCCCAGCCGGATTGCTTGAAGCCGCCTGTGGGAATGGCTGCGTCCACCGAACCATGTATGTTGACCCCGATCCGGCCCGCCCGAATGCGCCGCACCATCTTGTGAGCGACGCTCAAATCCCGGGTCCAGACGCTGCCGGCAAGCCCGAAGATCGTGTCATTTGCCTGCCTGGCGATTTGCTCCAGATCGTCATCATCGAAACTCATAGCGCACAACACCGGACCGAAAATCTCTTCCTGAACCACCGCCATATCGGGACGGGTGTCCGTCAAGACCGTGGGCGCGATGAAATTGCCTTCATTGCCGACACGCGTGCCGCCGAACGCCACCGTTGCTCCGGCGCTTTTGCCCTGCTCGATGTAGTCCATCACACGGTCGCACTGCACCGGCGAGATGACGGGACCCATCTGGACTCCATCGCTAAAGCCATGGCCCACGCGAATCTTGCCGGCCGGCTGGGCGATGCCGTCCACCATCCGGTCGAACACTTTCTTATGCGCGAAGAGCCGCGACCCCGCCGTGCAGACCTGGCCGCTATTGGCGAAAATGCCTTGCGTGACGCCGGGTATCGCAGTCGACAGATCGGCGTCGGGAAAGACGATGACGGGAGACTTCCCACCCAATTCAAGCGACACCTTCTTCAGGTTCCCCGCCGCCGCCTTGACTATGACGCGGCCGACTTCGCTGGAACCCGTGAACGCAACCTTGTCGATTTGGGGATGTGAGGCGATGGCCGCACCCGCCGTCGGGCCGAAACCCGTCACGATGTTGACCACGCCGTCGGGAATGCCGGCTTCCTGAACGAGTTGGCCGAAGCGCAGGGCCGTCAGCGGCGTCTGCTCCGCCGGCTTGAGCACGATCGTGCAACCGGCGGCGAGCGCCGGGGCCACTTTCCAGGCCAGCATCAGAAGCGGCGCATTCCAGGGGATGATCTGCCCGACAACGCCAATCGGCTCTCGGACGGTGAAGGCGTGGTAAGTTCCCGGCGTCGAGATCGAAAGGGTCTCACCGGTGATCTTGGTGGCCCAGCCAGCCATGTAGCGGAACATATCGACGCTGAGGACGACGTCCGAATTTCGCGCATTGGCAAGCGGCTTGCCGTTGTTGAGGACCTCCAACTCGGCAAACTCGTCGGCGTTCTGTTCCAACAGATCCGCAATCTTCCAGAGAAGACGTCCGCGCTCGCTGGGAGTGATGCGGCCCCACGGTCCATCGTCGAATGCCCGTCTGGCCGCCCTGACCGCGTTGTCGACATCCGCGGCATCGCCCTCCGGAACCTGGGCGATCACCCGTCCGGTCCCCGGGTCATAGGTGTCGAAAAGCTTGCCGGACTGCGCCGGCACCCACTTGCCGTCGACAAGGAGCTTTTTCTCCTGGCGCAGAAAGGACGCCGCCTTCTCGCCTATTTGAACGTAACGAGGTGCATTCATCGAATTCTCCCAGAAGTATCGAGTGCGGGCTGCAGCGCCCTGCTCGGATTTGTCGGTCTTGTTTGCGAGGATCACTCCATCACGAAGTGGTCCGGACCGACCGGGCGAAGCACGCGTGTCGGCGGAATGAAATCGAGCGGGCGCAGGGGAGACGGCAGTTCTATTGTCGGCCCGCCGATCAGCCTGTGCCTGTCTTCGGCCGGCTCCGGGTTAGGCACCGCAGACACCAGCTTTTGAGTATAGGGGTGCTTCGGCTTGCCCAACACCTCATTGCTGGGGCCAACCTCCACGATCTCACCGAGATACATCACCGCCACGCGATGGCTGACGCGCTCCACGATCGCCATGTCATGGCTGATGAAGAGGTAGGAAAGCTTGAGTTCCTCCTGCAGCCCAAGCAGCAGTTCGATCACCTGCGCCTTGACCGAAACGTCGAGCGCCGAAACCGCCTCGTCGGCAATGATGACCTTCGGATCGAGCATCAGGGCGCGCGCAATGCAGATGCGCTGGCGCTGGCCGCCGGAAAATTCATGCGGAAGCCGGGCGATCATCGACGGTTGGAGACCTACGCGGTTGAGAAGATGTTTCGCCTTCTCCAGCGCCTGCGCCTTTGTCGCCAATCCGTGGCACAGCAGAGGCTCCGCCAGAATCGACCCGACATTCTGTTTCGGGTCGAGGGAACTGAAAGGATCCTGGAAGATCATCTGCACGTTGCGGCGCAGATTGGAGAGATCGGCGCCGCTGTCGGGCTGTACCTTTCGGCCGGCGAAGATCACTTCGCCGGAATCCGGTGGATTCAGAAACAGGATGCTGCGGCCCGTCGTCGACTTGCCGCATCCGGATTCGCCAACCAGCGAGAGCGTCTCGCCCGGCATGATGTCAAAGCTCAATCCTTCGACGGCATGGACCCGACCGACCTTGCGCCGGAGCACGCCGCCGCGCACGTCGAAGCGGGTAACCATGTCGCGGACGCTGAGAACCGGTGTCGGGGTCGCCTCCCCGGCCGGGGACAGGCTGGCGCGACCCGAGCCCTGGCCGAGACGCGGAACCGCGTCGATCAGCATGCGCGTGTAGTCTTCGCGTGGCTGCTTGAAGACTTCCTTCACCGTTCCGGTCTCAACCGCGCGCCCGTCGCGCATGACCATGACCCGGTCGGCGATGTTGGCCACCACGCCCATGTCGTGCGTGATGAACAGGATGGCGGTGCCGGTATCGCGCTGAACCTCGTTCAGGAGAT
Source organism: Pseudomonadota bacterium (assembly GCA_023433855.1). Lineage (GTDB taxonomy): Bacteria > Pseudomonadota > Alphaproteobacteria > Rhizobiales > Rhizobiaceae > Neorhizobium. The sequence goes on from JAEYTV010000455.1 coordinate 3,114, forward strand.
CGAGGATTTGCGCCTGAATGGTCACGTCGAGCGCCGTCGTGGGCTCGTCGGCGATGAGTAGTTTCGGCGAGCAAGCCAGCGCGATGGCAATCATGATGCGCTGCCGCATCCCGCCGGAGAACATGTGCGGATAGTCGTTGAAGCGGCGCCGTGCGTCGGGAATACGGACGCGATCGAAAAGGCGAATGCCCTCTTCGCGTGCTTCGGCGTCGTTAAGCGGCCGATGCTGACGCAGCATCTCCTTGATCTGGGTGCCGACCTGCAGAACCGGGTTCAGGCTCATCATCGGTTCCTGGAAGATCATGCTGGCGATACCGCCTCGAACGCGCCGCAATACTTGCGTCGACGCGCCCACGATCTGCTTGCCGTCCAGAACGATCGAGCCGGCCACGCGGGTATTGGCGGAGAGCAGTCCCATGATCGCCATTGCGGTGACGCTCTTGCCGGATCCGGACTCGCCGACAAGGGCAAGTGTTTCGCCGGCGGCGATGGCCAAATCGACATCATGCACGACCTGATGCTTGCCGAAAGCGATGTTGAGGCCTTTCACCTCGACGGCTGGATTTGTGCTGTGTTCCGTCATGGGTTCGGCGCCGCTGCAACGGTAAATCCGGCCTGCGCACGGGAACGCTCCGAGGTGGGGGCCCAGGTGAGCACTTCAAGCGCGTAGAACGCATCCAGCGTCTGACGCGATACGGGAATGCCTTTCCTGTAGCTGGCGGCAATCTTTTCCCGAGGCCGCGTCGAAGCGTGGCCGGACGGCCTCAACTCAGGCCTGCCGGAGCTGGCCATGAGGAGCACGGAACCCGGCGACAAGTCGGCCATGTCGGCCGAATCCAGAATCGCCTGATTGCCAGCGAGCAGTTCGAGAAGGGATTCGCGTCCGTGGCCGGAATAGAGTAACCCTTGAGGACCCGGCTCGGCGAGATGCCAGTCGAAGCCCCCGTCCCCGGCGACGATCCCGATCGAGCAGAGATCGTAGTCCGTGGCGCCGACCAGCGTGGACGGGAGAAGAGATGGTTCGGTCGCCCCGGAAATCCGGCACCTTTGCCACGCGGCGGCGCCTACACGTGCGGCGAGAGCATCCATCGCGACCGGTCCCGCTTCCAGCAATGAAATACCTGCAGCGTCCAATGCGACGAGATCTCGCGATTCCTGGTGCCGCAGCCGATGGACGGCCCGTATCCCTGCCCGACAGACCTGATCGAGAACTGTCGGGTCCATGGCCGAACCCGCGGCGACCAGATGTGCGCCTCGATCGGCGGTCCCGAACGCATATCCCAGCGCCCGCAGCGACCACGGCAACACGCGGGTCAATTCGGAATAGGCGACTGTCAGCGTTTCACTCATAGCGCAGTCTCCTCCTCGTATTCGCGCATGCCGACGCTCCGCCTGCCACTGTCGAGGAAATCCGAAGGCAACGGCTCATCCTGGAAAAAAGTCCCGCGTACGTAGCGGATGCTGAGCGGCGTCGCACCGCGGATGCCGAGCGAGGCGAGGAAGAACCGTATGAGGTCGGCGGGAACGAACTCACGATGCGCGAGCGGATCGCGTATCTCGGCATAAGGCACCTCGTCGAGATACTGCACGCGTGAAATGGCGTAGTGCAGGTCCGGATGGTCAAGCACCACCGCGCCGACGCGTTCGTCGTCGCCGCGGCTGGCGAGCACCGCCGCCAACCTTTGGATCAACCCGACATGATCGATGAAGGATTCGAACTGCTCGTGAGGATCGATGATCCTTTCGCCGCGCCTTTGCTCGCCATTGTCGATCGAGTGATACCAGAAATGCTGGTGGGTTTCGGCCAGCGTCCGGTCTGCGGTGAGCGCCCATGCATAGTTTCTGCGCAGAATTTCGCGCAGCGTCACCACGCTCATTGCGGGCTGCAATTGACGCCTGCGGGTCGCGCCAACCTGGAAATAGGGCGCGATCGCATCACAGAAGTCCGGCACGATGTCGAGAAGCACACTATGGAACTGCTCTCTCGTTTCACCATCCATCGTACCCGCGACATGGTCGGCAACGTCGCCCCAGCATCGGAACTGTGCTTGCCCCAGTTCGCCCGACATTCGTTTCAGATTCTCGATGATGGTTTCGTTCGGCGTCACATCGTCCTGAGTTTGTGGATCAGCCCTCTCGTAAATCCGGAGCAAGCTCGCTATCGAGGCATGCACGACCGAAATGCTGTTGCGGTCGACCGGCAGGCTTTTTGCGTAACCCAGGGCCGCCTCCCGGACTGTCACCCAGGTGGCGACCCAGTGCGGCCAGCGCTGAAGGGCGACACACATGCCCTGCCCCGAGGAATTGCCTATTCCAAGGGTCCGCGCGATCGACATGTCGAGTTGCGCCGCATTCGGATTGTGTCGCCGCGCCACAGCATTGACCAGATCGATCGAGACGAGCCGTACCAGATAGATCGCGAAGAGATCGGCAAAGAACGGATGCGCCAGCGGGTGCTCCTCGGGAATACCCTGATAGGAGACCGTGCCGTTTCGGCCGCTGCTCTGAAAGCCGCCGTTTCGCATGAGATAGCCGATGCCGAGTTCCGGCGCTGGTTGCTCGCCGCGCGACAGTGCATCGACGACCGCGTCGAAATGGCGGCTGCTGCGGTTGGCGGGCGTCCAGCCGATCACGTCGGAATCCGTCCGCATCTCGCCTTCCGACTTGATGTCGAACGTGTCGAACTCCCGTTCGATACGCTGGTCGCTGGCAAGATTGACGAAGAGCGCGCCGAACATGTCGCGGTTGGCGCCGTCCGAACGACGTCCGACTTTCTCGACCCCATCCCAAGGGTATGCCCTGGCTATGTAGGTGAAGGCATGGCCTTCCGCGTCGATGCGGTAGACGAACCTCGCCGCGCCGTCATCTTCGCATTCCCCGGAGACCATCCTTATCTGCCAGCGTTCGCTGGCGATCCTGCGCAGGAGCATGTCGGCAAAGCTGACGCGAGAGGCCTTGAAGCAGCGCAGGTTTTCCACGCGCATCAGGGTTTCGGCAGGGCGCATCCATTGCCTGGCTCTGGCGGCCCCCTCCTTGCCCGCGAATTCCTCCAGGCGTTGCTCTATGAAAACCGGCAGCGACGGCGCGCTTTGGCCAGAAGACATTTCCCTACTCCAATCAGCGATCGCTCCGGGACGCAGCTTCGTTCATGCTCGACCCGACGAGATAAAAGGTGAAAACGGTAAGAGCGACGGCCGCGCCGGGCCCCAGGCTGAGCAGCGGGAGGATGGGCAGGAACATCGAACCGTCGCGCACCATGCCGCCCCAGTCCGGAGCCGGCGGCGGTACGCCGAGACCGAGAAAACTCAAGCTTGCCGAGGTGAAGATCGCAAAGGCTACGTTGATCGCGAATTGTGCCCATACCACACGCATGGTGTTCGGCATGACGTGGTGACGTATGATCCAGAAAGGGCTTGCGCCGGTGGCGCGAGCCGCTTCCACGAAGACCATTTCCCGGACGACGAAAACCTGACCGCGAACCAGCCGGGCGACCGTCGGCGCAGTAACGACACCGAGCGTGACGGCGAGATTGACGACCGACGGACCGAGCATTGCAGTGATGATCAAGGCAAGCACGAGCCCCGGCAGGGCGATGAAGATGTCGATGACCTGGACCAGGAAGAAGTCGATCCAGCCGCGGAAAAATCCGGCAATAAGGCCAAGCGGCGCGCCGATAAGGACCGCCACGATCGCAGCGGCCGCCCCAACCTGCAGTGAAACTCTCGTTCCGTAGATAATGCGCGACAAGACATCCCGCCCGAGTTGATCGGTTCCGAGCAGGTTTTCCGCCGATGGCGGCCCAAGCACGTTCACCGAGGTGGCAGTTGGTTGAAACGGCGCAATCAGGGGCGCAAACACCGCGACCAGCGTGATGATAACCAGGAGCGCCAGCCCAAAGGTCAAGCGAAGGGGGAGCTTTCTCATCGCGTACTACGCCGAGGTTCGCACGAGCGGATTGACGAGGCTGTAGGTCAGGTCCGCCACAAGGTTGAGGAACATGACGCCGACGATGATCACCATTCCGACGGCGAGCATGACGGGAAAGTCGCGGGCAGAAATCGCGTCGACCAGAAGACGCCCCATGCCAGGCATGGAGAAGACCGTCTCGGTAACGACAGCGCCGCCAACCAACTGTCCAAGCGAGAGACCCGCGTAAGTGATCAAGGGCAAGATGCTGTTCGGCAGGATGTGCCTATAGGAGATGCGCGCCTCGGAGCGCCCCTTGGAGCGCGCGGCCCGGATGATCAGGCTGTCCTCCACCGACTGGTACTCGGCCTTGTAGACCAGCGTGAAGGAGCTGAAGTAGAAGGTGGTCAGCGTGGCGACGGGCAGGATCATGTGGAGGAGGTGCTGCGTGGCGCCATTCGACCAGGGCGACCATCCGGTTGTCGGCAGCAAGCGAAGCTGGACCGAAAACAGATAGATCAGCAATAGCCCGAGGAAAAAATTCGGCACCGTGATGCCGACGATGCTGACCGCAGCGGTCAGCTTGTCCACGAGCTTCTTCATGAACGTCGCGGAATTGATAAGCGCGGCGCCCAGAAAAGCGATCAGGATCGCCCAGACGGCAAGTTCAAGCGTCAATGGAAGCGCATCCGCAATCATCCGCCCGACCGGCTGCTGCGTGGAATAGGAGCGGCCGAAATCGCCCGAAAGCGCGGCACTCATCCAGTTCCAGTAACGCGTCAGTATAGGTTCGTCGAAACCGAGCCGCGCATTGAGCTCCGCCACCGTCTCCGGGGATGCGTCCTCCCCCAGCATGATCGCCGCCGGCGTGCCGAGGAAGGACGTGACCGACGCGAACAGAAGGAACGTCAGAATGACGACGTTCGGGACCATGACGGCTATGCGGGAAAGAACGAGGGCGAGCATCCTGACCTCATCAAGGGATGGGGCCGCGG
>JAEYTV010000461.1 GCA_023433855.1 Pseudomonadota bacterium
TTGCGGGTAAAGCTCTCCTCGGGGGGCAGAAGCGTCGGCGTTGCGACCGGCTTGTCAGAGACGATCCAAACATCGGCAGCCGCGCCGCCGGATTGCATGGCGATCGCCGCAACATCGTCGCCGGAGCCGATGCGGGCGAACCCGCCGGGCATGATCTGCCAGCCGCTGCCGGTGCGTGCCGCGAACACGCGCAGAGACATGGGGCGAGGGGTCAGTTTGCCGTCGACATAGGCCGGGGTGGTCGACAAGGTTACGGCTTCCTGGCCCACGAGCCCTGCGCCTTCCGTCACCAGCCAGTCAGCGACCGTATCCCTGGCCGCACTTCGAAGCGCGGAACCAAGTACGGACTGGCCATCGTCATCGAAAAAGGGCAGGCGGGAGTAGGCAGGCCCGATCACCATCTTCTCGATATTCTTGGCGACGTGGTCCTGCTCGGCTTTCTGGCCGCACCACCAGGTGGCGATTGACGGCATCAGCAGTTCGTCGCCGGTGAGGCGACTGCAGATGGTCGGCATGAAGGCAAGCAGAGCTCTCGTTTCCAAAATGCCGGAGCCCAGGGCGTTAACAATGGTCACGGCGCCCGAACGCAATGCCTGAACCATGCCTGGGGTGCCGATATGGGAGTTCAGATTGAGTTCCAACGGATCGGCATAGGACGCGTCCAGACGGCGCCAAAGCACGCCAATCGGCTTCAGTCCGGCGACGGTTCGCACCATGACCCGGTCGTTGACGACTGTGAGATCCTCACCCTCGAGCAGCATGAAGCCGAGATACCGCGCGATGTAGGCGTGCTCGAAGTAGGTTTCGTTGGCCGGACCCGGCGTCAGCACCGCAATGTGGTCGTCAGGATGCTGCTTGTGAGCCTGCAGAGCGTCACGGAAGGCTCCAAAGAAGGACGCCAGGCGGTGAACATGGCTTTCGCCATAGAGGTCCGAAAAGGCGCGCGTCGTCGCGACGCGATTTTCCAAGGCGAACCCGGCTCCGGAGGGAGCCTGCGTACGGTCGGCAAGCACCCACCAGTTGCCGTCCGGGCCGCGTCCGATCTCGAAGGAGCAGAAATGCAGGAAGCGGCCGCCCACAGGCTTTACGCCGACCAGAGGCCTCAGGAACTCCGGATTGCCGGCAATCAGCGCTGGCGGCAGGATACCTTCCTGAACCAGGCGATTTTCGCCGTAGATGTCGGCCATCAGCGTTTCCAGGAGTTCGGCGCGCTGGGTGAGCCCCCTGCTGACCGTTTCCCATTCGCTTTCGCTTATGAGGACGGGGACATGCGAGATCGGCCAGCTGCGCTCGCCGCCTCCCTCTGCCCCGTATGTCCGATAGAAGACGCCGGCGTCCCGCAAATAGCGATCGGCACGGGCAAACCGCTCGTTCAGTTCGGCTCGCGAGGCGCGGCTCAGATGGTCGATGAGGTTGTGCCAGACGGGGCGGATCTTTCCCGTGCCGTCCATCATCTCGTCGGGCGTGCCGGGCAAGGCAGCATAACCCAGCACAGAATCGGAGTGGCCGTCTCCCGCGCGCTGCCGTTCTGCTGCCGGTCCCTTGGCCATCGACGTTCCTATACTCCTTGCGGCCGGCGCAGATCGAGCGTCAGCGGAAATTCCGGCGAGGAATTCTCGCACGCCAGCGGGTAGGCACCTGCCCTGTGCCCCCATGGCTCGAAGCGGGCAAGCCGCCGTGCCTCTGCCTCGTTTCCATTGATCGGGAAAGTCTCATAGTTGCGGCCGCCCGGATGGGCAACATGGTAGATGCAGCCTCCGATGGAACGCTCTGACCATGTATCATAAATGTCGAAGGTCAGGGGCGAGTTCACGGGCAGGACCGGGTGCAGACCTGAGGCGGGCTGCCATGCCTTGAAGCGGACACCGGCAACTGCCACACCCGCGACGCCCGCTCCGGTCAAAGGCACTGCGCGGCCGTTACAAGCAACGGTGTAGCGGGAAGGATTGGTGGTTTCGAGCCTCACCTGGAGACGTTCGACCGACGAATCAACAAACCGTACGGTGCCGCCGATTGCTCCCTGTTCGCCCATGACATGCCAGGGTTCCAGTGCCTGTCTAAGCTCGAGCTTGGAGCCTTCATATTCGACTTCGCCGAAGAAGGGGAACCGGAACTCCAGTTGGGCTGCGAACCATTCCGGCCGAAGATCGAACCCGTGTTCGCGAAGATCCGCTAGAACATCCATGAAGTCTGCCCAGATGTAATGGGGCAGCATGAAACGGTCGGCGAGCGCGGTGCCCCAGCGAACGAACTTGCCTTGCACCGGGTTTTTCCAGAAGCGGGCGATCAGCGCCCGGACGAGAAGCTGCTGGGCGAGCGACATACGCGCGTTGGGCGGCATTTCGAAACCGCGGAACTCGACGAGGCCGAGCCGGCCGGTAGGCCCATCGGGCGAAAAAAGCTTGTCGATGCAGATCTCCGACCTGTGCGTATTCCCCGTGACATCCGTCAGAAGATTGCGGAACAATCGATCGACAAGCCATGGCAGCGGTGGTGATCCTTGTTCGGGCGCCGGCACCTGGGCAAGCGCGATCTCGAGCTCGTAAAGACTGTCGTGGCGGGCTTCGTCAATGCGGGGAGCCTGGGACGTCGGTCCGATGAAGAGGCCAGAGAAGAGATAGGAGAGCGACGGATGACGCTGCCAGTGCAGCACAATGCTCTTCAAAAGATCCGGTCGGCGCAGGAATGGGCTGTCGTTCGGGTTGGCTCCCCCAACGACGACGTGATTGCCCCCGCCCGTGCCGGTATGGCGGCCGTCAATCATGAACTTGTTGGCGCCGAGCCGGCTCTGCCGGGCTTCATCATAGATCGCCGTTGTGATGTCGACCGTTTCCCGCCAGCTCGCGGCCGGATGCACATTGACCTCCACGACCCCGGGATCGGGCGCCACACGGATCACGTTGATACGCTGGTCATGAGGCGGACCGTAGCCTTCGATGTGGACGGGAAGACCAAGTGCGGCGGCAGCATTCTCGGTGGCGACAATCAGTTCGAGATAGTCCTCGATCCTTTCCACCGGCGGCATGAAAACACACAGCCGTCCGTCGCGTGGTTCCACGGAGATTGCCGTTCGGACCGCTCCGCCGATCTCGGTGAGAACCTGCTCGATGCGTCCAGGATTGGCCGGATCATTCGGCTTGAACGACGCCGCTGGCATCGTGTGTCCTGCCGGCACGATCGGATCGAGGAGCGGATGACGCGGGATCGAGGGATCCGCCTCATGGATATAGGGAAACTGCGACGGCGGCACGTATGGCAAGGTGCCCAACGGGAGCCGGTATCCGACTGGGCTGTCGCCGGGAACGAGAAACAGCTTGCCACGGCGGGTCTGCCATTTTTCGCTGATCCAGCGACCGCCGCCTGCCTGAGCGTTCCAGGCCTGG
>JAEYTV010000472.1 GCA_023433855.1 Pseudomonadota bacterium
GTATTGTGCGGAGTAGGCTTGCGCGAGCTTGAGTCCTGCGATCTTCGCAATCGCATAGGCTTCGTTCGTCGGCTCCAGCGAACCTGTCAGGAGCGCCCGTTCATCGATCGGTTGCGTCGCGAACTTGGGATAGATGCAACTCGATCCCATCCACAACAGCTTCTCCACCCCGATGTCGGCCGCAGCCTTCATGATGTTCATTGCAATAAGCGTATTGACGTAAAGGAAGTCTGCCGGATAGGCGGCATTTGCAGCGATTCCCCCCACCTTCGCCGCTGCCACGAAGATGATATCGGGCCTCGCTTCCGCCATCCATTGCTCGGTTTGAGCTTGACGGGTCAGATCGAGTGCATCGCGTGATACCTTCAGGATGGTACAATCTTCCTGCTCCAGCCGACGGACCAGAGCGGCTCCCACCATGCCGTTGTGACCAGCGACCCAGACCCGTTTCCCGCTGAGGCTGAATACGTGTTTCCCCGGCTCAACCAACGAAATCATTTCGCCCCTCGTCGCGCATGATGGAGCGCAGGTCGGCCTCGACCATCTCTGAAACAAGATCACTGAAAGGCGTCGAGTGACTCCAGCCGAGCTTGCTATGGGCCTTGCTTGCGTCGCCGAGAAGAAAATCGACTTCCGTCGGACGGAAATAGCGCGGATCGATCGCAATCAGGGGATTGCCGGTATGTTTGTCGAAACCTATCTCGTCGAGACCCTTGCCATCCCATTCGATGGTTTTTCCGACGAAACCAAAGGCAAGTTCGACGAACTCGCGAACTGTATGCGCCTCTCCAGTCGCCAACACATAGTCTTCCGGCTGGTCCTGCTGCAGGATTCTCCACATGCCGTCGACATAATCCCGAGCATGGCCCCAATCCCGACGGGCATCGAGGTTGCCGAGATAGAGCTTCTTCATCATGCCGCGCTCGATGGCGGCGACCCCCCGCGAAATCTTGCGCGTGACGAAGGTTTCGCCGCGTATAGGGCTCTCGTGGTTGAACAGAATGCCGTTCGAGGCATGGAAACCGTAGGCTTCCCGATAGTTGACGGTGATCCAGTAGGCGTAGAGCTTCGCGGCCGCATAGGGGCTGCGCGGGTAGAAGGGCGTTGCTTCGTGCTGCGCTCGATCGCCTAATCCTCCGAACAGCTCGGACGTGGAGGCTTGATAGAAGCGGCAGCGGTCTCCAAGCTTCAGAATTCTCATCGCCTCAAGAAGGCGCAAGGTCCCGAGCGCATCCGCGTTAGCCGTATATTCCGGCGTGTCGAAGCTGACCTGGACATGGCTCTGGGCGCCGAGATTGTAGATCTCGTCTGGCTGAACATCCTGAATCACCCGGCAGAGGTTCGTCGCGTCCGTGAGATCGCCGAAATGCAGCCTGAACCGCACGTCCTCCACCCACGGATCCTGGTACAGGTGATCCACCCGGCCCGTGTTGAACGACGACGAGCGCCGCTTCAGGCCGTGGACGATATATCCTTTGGTAAGCAGCAGCTCACTGAGGTATGCACCGTCCTGTCCTGTGACCCCGATGATCAGGGCTCGTTTATCCGCCATCCTGTCAATCCCCGCATCTGCCGCACGCCGAACAGGCCGTTCAGTCTCCGGGGCCGGACTATATGGCTACCTGACCGCACCTACAGCCTGTCAATTGGGAGAGTTGGCGTGGTTTGAGACCTGACCGCATTGCCGTTCAAGGTAGATCATCGGCTGCCGAGCATACATCCACTCACCCAAAGTCGTAGGTTTGGGGGCGAAGCATCGTATCAGTATCGCTTTTGGCTAGCTTGCTGCTTCCACCATCCATGGCAGGATTCGGGATAGGTAGCCGAAGACCGAGAGTCAGCCGCTAGCCTTTGCGAAACCCGAAGGACGAGGGAACAAGTGCGCGGCCGCAGACCGGCCTGTGCGCCTATTCGCCATTTCCTTGCTGATTCTGGAGACCATGATCATGGCTCAGTTCGCCACGACCTATGAGGCAATACAAAACTATAACTGGCTCACGCGTTTTCTCCACAGGGGGCGATATCGCAAGCTGCTTCAGGTGCTGAAGGAGTTGCAGCGGGATATCGATGATCGCAGCATCAAAATACTGGACATCGGATGCGGCCCCGGAAACGTTATCGAGCATATCATCGGCCGTTTCGACGTGGATTATGTAGGTATTGACTACGACCCCATCTTCATCGAGGCGGCTCGTGCCAAATACGGGCATCTTGACAACTGCCGTTTTGTCGTTGGCGACGCCACGGATGATGAACTTTATCGCTCGACAGACGCCGACATCGTCATCGCGCTTGAGACGCTCGAACATATCCCTCTCAATAGCGCGCTCCGTGTCGTTGAACACGTCTGCGGCATCGTGCGCCCGCGTTTATTCCTTGTGACCGTTCCTGCCGAGGTGGGTCCCGCGGTCTGGATCAAGAACTGGGGATCGATCCTCATCGGTTACGATCGGAAATCCGGTAACTTCCGCGAGACTTTCTGGGCGGGTCTTTACCAGCTGGATCGCGTCCCACCGCATTGCACATCGCACCAGGGTTTCGATTGGCGTTGTCTGGCCCAGTTGATACGGGTGAATGCGCCCATGCGGGAGGTCCGCAGTCTGCCGTTCTCTTTCATCCCCAGGATGTTCAGTCCCAACATCTCAATGCTCGCAGAGCCCCGGAAGTCAGCCGCTCCTGAGAAAAGCAAAACGGCAAGGGCGTGGCAGATCAATCACGATTGGAGCCCCGTTGTCTCCGGAATATCCTTGTTTCTGTAAACGGGCTCCAACGTGCCGGCACGCTCCCCCGAGGAGGAATTACCCTGCGCCTCCTTTGCAGCAGGAACGAAACCTCCGCGTGCACTCCAACTTGGAAGGCCCCGCCCAGGAAGTAGACGTCGTTGATGTGCGGGTCCCCCCATCAGGTCCACGCGATGGACTGAAGGAAGGATGGAACGTGGCCGAGCGTCGGGAACACGGCATCGGGCGTGTAGTCATCAAGCGGCTTGCGCCCTGTGCCCCTGTCGATCCAGATGCTGCGGAAGCGGAGGTCTCGAGCTGCCACAAGATCAAGATGCGGACTTGCGCAAATATGGACGACATCGCTCGGGGTCACGCCGAGCGCACCGTGCGCGAAGTCGAAGATCTGTCGAGCGGGCTTGTAGGCTCCGGCCTGCTGGGCAGTAATTACGCGGTCGATATGCCCGTCGAGCTGGCTGACATTCCCAGCAATGATGTCATCGTCGGTATTCGATATGATGCAGAGCTTGAAGCCCTGCGCTTTCAGTGCGGCAAGCGCGGGGATCACCTCGGGAAAAGGTGGCATATGCGAGATGCTGCCGGTGAGAACGTCTGAGTGGTCAGCCGAGTAGGCGAGGTTGAGTTCTTCCATGGCGAGACGCAGCCCTTCGGCAGCGACGGTTCGAAAGGGTCTGTGTGGACGCGCGGTTTCGAGCGCATGTTCGTGCTTGTCGTAAACTCTGATCAGCGTTTCGGGGTCGACACCTGATCCCGGATGATCGGCGAGGATCTTGTTGACCGCAGCAAGCAGTCCCTCGTCCCACTGGATGAGGGTGCCATAGCAGTCGAAGGTCAACCATTCCGGTTTTGGCCCAGGAACCATCGGATCTCCTTTCGTTGTTTCCCAGATGTAGCGGGTCACTTGGTTCCGCCGGCTCGACTTCGTCAGAAGCGCGGCATCACGGCACATTTTGAGGCCGGCGCAACATGCTCTGCATAAAACGTCATGGATCCGCGTTTCGCTCTCGGCTCCGGTCCGACGAGCATCGGTGACAGCGCGCCGCCTCCCTCATCCAGCTATGGTTTCAACCACGCTCATCTCAGCTCTCCAGGGCCGGCAGGATGCCGGGAGAGACGGCGGCCTCCAGCGCCCCTGAGGAAACAAGCTCCGAGGCAATGCGCAGGTCGCCTGCCATGTAGCGGTCTTCTTCCAACGAAGGCACGCCCGCACGGATCACCGCGATCACACGCGCGAGCTCCGGACTCGTTACAAGCGGGCCCCGCAGTTCCACGCCTTGGGCGGCGCTCAGCGCCTCGATCCCGAGGATGCCGAACAGGTTCTCCGTCATCGACAGGAGGCGGCGTGCGCCGTGGCAGGCCATCGACACATGATCCTCCTGATTGGCCGAGGTCGGCGTGGAATCGACGGAGGCCGGATGGGACATCTGCTTGTTCTCGGACATCAGGGCAGCGGAGGTGACCTCGGCGATCATGAGACCGGAGTTCAGGCCTGGGTTCCTGGTCAGGAACGCCGGAAGCCCGTACGAAAGGGCAGGATCGACCAGCAGCGCAATACGTCGCTGCGCTATTGCACCGATCTCGCAGATCGCGAGCGCAAGCTGGTCGGCCGCGAAGGCTACGGGCTCGGCATGGAAGTTTCCCCCGGACACAACCGAGCTGTCGGAAAGCACCAGCGGATTGTCGGTAACGGCATTCGCTTCAATCTCTAGGGTGCCCGCGACCGAACGGAGGAGATCGAGACAGGCACCACCGACCTGCGGCTGGCAGCGAATGCAGTAGGGATCCTGCACGCGTTCATCGCCGTCGATATGGCTTTCGCGGATCTGGGAGCCTTCGAGCAGGCGGCGGAGCGCCGAGGCGGCGTCGATCTGGCCTTTGTGACCTCGCAATGCGTGAATATCCGGGTGAAATGGCGCGGACGATCCCATCGCCGCGTCGGTGGACAGCGCGCCGGTCACGAGAGCTGCCCGCGCGGCACGGTGTGCCCGGAACAGTCCGGCAAGTGCCAAGGCCGTCGATGTCTGCGTCCCATTGATCAGCGCCAGTCCTTCCTTGGCGACAAGCGCGACAGGCGAAAGCCCGGCCCTCTCAAGAGCAGCGCTGGAGGGCATGCGGACACCTTCCAAGAAGGCTTCGCCTTCGCCCATCATGGTTGCCGACATGTGAGCGAGCGGCGCGAGATCCCCCGAGGCGCCGACCGAGCCCTTTTCCGGAATGACCGGAATGATGCCTTTTTCGAGCATGCCTTCGAGCAGCCGAACGACTTCGAGCCGCACCCCGGAAGCGCCGCGGCCGAGCGAGATCAACTTCAGTGCCATGATCAGGCGCACTACATTTTCCGGCAACGGCGCCCCGACACCGCAGCAATGCGACAGGATCAGGTTGCGCTGGAGCGTTGCGGTGTCGGCAGCGTCGATTTTGATCGACGCAAGTTTCCCAAAACCCGTATTGATGCCATAGACCGGTGAACTGCCGGCGGCGATTTCCGCGATGCGGGCTGCAGCGCGCTCGATACCGGTGTCGAAGCTTCGATCCAGAAGCGCACTGGCACCATCCCAGTAGATGGTTTCCAGTTGCTCGAGAGTAACCCTGCCCGGGCGCAGCGTCTCATTCATCGGTGTTCTTCCCTTTGAAGACAATGATCATGCAGTGGCCAGCCGATGTCTACCGACTTGGTGGCCTCGATGTACCCGCACCGTAGTTCAGGTCCACCCGGTCAGCGACAGCAAACAGGGGCTCGATCTGGAGCATAAAATGTATAGACATAATGCCGGCCAAGGCAAGCCTGTCTCGGACGCGTGGCAATCGAACGGCCGATCGCACGGACGATATCCACTTGGGAGATGGCCCATGCTGGGGTACATCAGGGCGAAACCTGAACAGGAACCGGGGAAGTCGTGGCGCAACTCAACGGCAGGGACCAGACCCTGCATCAGCGTATTCTTGGGGACATAGAAAGCAAGATCGTGTCCGGCGAATGGCCGCCTGGATATCGCCTGCCGTTCGAGATCGATCTTGCCGCCCAATACGATTGCTCGCGGATGACGGTGAACAAGGTGATGACCCAACTCGCCAAGTCCGGGCTGATCGCGCGACGCAAGAGATCCGGCAGCTTCGTCGCCCAGCCGCAGGCCCAGTCAGCGGTGCTCGAAATCAACGATATCGAGGCTGAGGTGCGGTCGCTGAGCCTTGATTACTCCCTTGTACTCGCGCGCCGAGAGGTGCGCCCGGCGACCAACCGCGACGCACGGCTGCTCGACATGGAACCAGGGACTGCGGTGCTGGACCTCACCTGTATCCATTTCGGAGGGCCGCGACCGTTCTGCATGGAAGAGCGGTTGATCAACCTCGACAATGCGCCGGAAGCGGAGGACACCGATTTTTCCCATACGGCGCCCGGACGATGGCTGCTTGGCCAGGTGCCGTGGAGCGCGGCTGAGCACCGGATTCGCGCTTCGGCCGCCTCTGCGGAAACAGCCTCTATGCTTCGCATCGCCAAAGGTTCGGCCTGCCTGGTCGTGGAACGACGAACCTGGAGCTCTCTGGGCTCGATCACCCATGTCCGGATGACCTATCCGGGAGATACACACGAACTCGTGGCTCGCTTTACACCGGCTTCGAAATGATTGTCGCCTTCAGCTGCAACTTAGCCAAGGTTGCGGGTGGTGGCTTGCCCACGCGAAACTCGCCTGTACAACCGGATCGACATTCAGGGAAACACCGTCTCGGTGCGAACATTCCAACGATGACAAAGGGGAACCGCAATGACTCGCACGATCTTCGATCTCTCCGGTCGAAAGGCTATCGTCACCGGGGCAAGCCGCGGCATCGGGCAGGCGATCGCCCAAGCACTTGCACGCGCCGGAGCGGACGTCGCGGTCACGGCCAGGACAGTCGAAGCGCTGGCGGAGACTCAGACGCTCGTCGAAAATGCAGGCCGGCGCTGTGTGCCCCTCTCACAGGATGTGCGCGACACCGCAGCATGCAGCAGCGTCATGAATAAAGCGGCCGACATGTTCGGCGGACTGGACATCCTGATCAACAACGCGGGTTTCGAAAATGTCATGCCATCTCTGGACGTCGACGACGCCCTGTGGGACGCGATCGTTTCGACGAACCTCAAGGGCGCCTTTTTCTGCGCACAGGCGGCCGGGCGCATCATGGCCGAAAGCGGTGGCGGCAGCATCGTCAATCTCTGCTCTCTCACCTCCTACGTCGGGGTTCCGACCGCGGCACCCTACGGAGCCTCCAAATCCGGCTTGCTCGGAGTAACCCGGACGCTCGCCACCGAATGGGCTCACCACAACATCCGCGTCAATGCCGTTGCGCCGGGGTATTTCCGCACCTCCATGACCGAAGTGTTCTATAAAGACGAAGACTGGCAGTCACGGATGCTGGAAAAGATCCCACAACGCCGGTTCGGCAGTGAAAGTGATCTCGGAGGGGTGGTTGTGTTTCTGTGCAGTGACGCAGCGGCTTACATCACCGGTCATTGCATCCCCGTGGACGGGGGTTATCTCGCCTCCATCTGACGGATCATACCCCCTTCCCGGTGCAAGACGCGCCAAACACCGGCACTAGAGGCTTGCATTTTTGGCGCCATCCCGACAAAACAGCACCAACGGCGGACCGGGGTTTATTTCTGCACAGATAATGATCAGGTAATGATTAAGCCCAAGAAATGTGCATGGTTTGATTGACGATAATCGTGCGAATATGTATAGACAACTTAGGGTCGAGACTACCATCGTCTTTGGCCGAGACTGTGGAATGAAGCTTTGAGGGCCTTGCCCACCGCTAAGCGAAACAAGGAAATGTCCATGGGGTTTGTTGCACCCGGCCCCCAGTTCACCGGATTGTCAGCAGGCGAGATAGCGGTCTCCGCTAGGCAGGTCGGCATGGTGTTCGGGAACGTGCATGCCGTGAAGGATGTGTCCTTCGATTTGCCGAAAGGGCGTTTCCTGACAATCCTCGGGCCGTCGGGTTCCGGCAAGACCACACTGCTTCGCATGATCGCGGGCTTCGATCGCCCGACCAGCGGCGAGATCTTCATAAACGGTCAGCCGGTGAGCGCGGTGCCGCCGCATCGACGCGCGATCGGCATGGTCTTTCAGAAGCTCGCTCTCTTCCCGCACATGACAGCAGCCCAGAACGTCGCGTTTCCGCTGAAGATGCGTCGCCATGATGCACGCACCATCCCGCAAAGGGTCGAGCGCTACCTCGATCTCGTTCGCCTCGGCGGCTATGGCGATCGGCGCATTCATGAACTCTCCGGAGGACAGCAGCAGCGCGTGGCCATTGCACGGGCGCTGGTCTTCGAACCGGATCTGCTCTTGCTTGACGAGCCGCTGGCAGCGCTTGACCGTAAGTTGCGCGAGGAGATGCAGCTCGAGTTCCGGCGCATACAGAGAGAACTGGGCGTCACGACGATCAATGTCACGCACGACCAGCGCGAGGCTCTTGTCGTCTCAGACGAGGTCATTGTCATGGACGGCGGCCGGATCCAGCAGAAGGCGCGTCCGATAGACGCTTATCGGTCCCCCTCCAATGCCTTCGTGGCCAACTTCATCGGCGTCACCAACTTCATCGACGGCCGCGTCACCGACGCCACATCCTCGACAGTGACGATCTTGGCTGGTGACCGCCAACTGTCTGGACTGGCCGTCGGGAGTGCCCTTGCCGTCGGCGCTCGCTGCGCTGGTGCCATTCGCGCCGAACAGGTCCGGATCGCACCCAGGGATAACCGCCTCGAGGGGCTTTCCACCACCGTCGAGGGAGAGGTAGTGGACTGCATCTTCGAAGGAGAGCGGGTAGTCTACGAAATCCGGATTCCTGAACTGGGAGGCACGCTGATGCGCGTGTTCGACCACGACCCTGAATCGCATCTGCAGTTCGGCCCGGGTGCAGAAGTGCGCGTGGGCTGGAATGACAGAGACATGCATGTGTTTGAGAAATGACCCTGAGAAGGTCGAGCCAGAGGAGAGTATAATGTCGGATGATAAAGTCATGACTGCTGAGCTTCGTCGGCGCACGCTGTTGGCGTCGCTTGCCGCGGCCGGGGCGTCTGCCGCCCTTCCAGCCTTCGGCGTGCGCCCCGCCTTCGCACAGGAGCCGGAGAAGCCGGCCGAGATTATCGTCCGCGCCTGGGGCGGTAGTTGGGTCGATGCGCTCAAGGCCGGCGTCTCAGACAGTTTCACCAAGGCAACCGGCATCGCGGTGCGTCACGACCTGACGGAAGACAACGAAATCCAGCCGAAAGTCTGGGCGGCCGTCGCACAGAAGCGGGTGCCGCCGATCCACATCAACTGGGATACGACGACAAACGCCACCAAGTCGGCGCTTCGCGGCGTGACGGAGGATCTCTCGGACCTGCCGAACCTCAAGAGCGCGACGGACCTTGCAAAACCCGTCGGTCTCGAAGGCTACCCCATCGTCAACACCTACGGCTATGTCTACGTGCTGGCCTATCGCCCCTCGGCCTTCCCGAACGGCGCACCGAAATCCTGGAAAGATCTGCTGGACCCGAAGCTGAAGGGCCGCATCGCTCTTTACAATGACGGGATCGGCTTCCACTTCCCGGCCCAAGTTGCTGGTGGCGGCAAACTCGATGACATTCCCGGCAACATGCAGCCCGCCTGGGACTTCATTTCCAAGATCAAGGAACAACAGCCGCTGCTCGGCGAAGACCCCGATTTTACAACCTGGTTCCAGAAGGGCGAGATCGACGCCGCCTGCACCATCTCCACCAATGCTCGCGAGGCCAAGAAGAACGGCATCGATATCGCCTGGGTCGTGCCGGAGGAAGGCGCCAAGTTCGACACGGACGGCCTGTGGATCCCCAAGGGCCTGCCGGAGAATGAATTATACTGGGCGAAGCAGTACATTAACCACGCCCTCACCAAGGATGCGCAGCAGGTTTGGCTTGACGGCCTGGGCCTCCCCGGCGTGATCCCAGGCGTCACCCCGCCATCTGATCTGGTGGGTGATCCGTCCTATCCGACGACCGAGGAAGAGTTCAAGCACCTGATCCGCGTCTCTTCCAAGGTGCAGGTCGAGAACGAGAGCCAGTGGTTCGCGAAGTTCAAGGAAATCATGCAGGGCTGAGGCCCAGTTTCGCCCGCCGCTTATCCGTGGCGGGCGACCTTCTTAAGTGATCGAGGATCGGTATCATGCGCGCTTCCCGTGTCGCCTATCCGTTGACGTGGCGCGTCATGGATGTGCTCGAACGGCTCGCGGCCGTCATCTGGCCGTCGAGTTTCCAGCGAGGCCTCCCGTACCTGATGCTGATGCCGGCGGTGGTGCTGGTTGGTCTTCTCGTGCTTGGCTTGTTCCAGATCGGTGACACCAGCCTCAGGACCCTTGACACCAACACCTTCCTGATGTCGGAGACTTACACGCTCGCGAACTACCATCGCGTGCTCACCGAGAGCTTTTTTGCCACCGTCGCGGGTCGCAGCTTGATGGGCTCGCTGATTGTCACGGTCATCACGCTGATCCTCGCCCTCCCCTATGCCTATCTGATGGTGCGCACGCCTTCAGCCCGGCTGCGCAAGTTCTTGCTGGTGGCATTGTTCCTGCCCTTCTTCATCGGCCAGGTGGTCCGCGCCTATGGCTGGCTCATCATTCTGGGCAACCAGGGGATGGTCAACGAGGCTCTGGGCCTCGTCGGCGTCTCTCCCATTCGCCTGCTCTACAACTATCCAGCCGTCTTGTTCGGGCTGGTGCAATACATGCTGCCCTTTGCAGTACTGATGCTGGCGCCGGCCCTCACGGCCATCCCTGGCGAATTGGAATCCGCCGCCGCCTCGCTTGGCGCCAATTGGGTGAGCACCTTCCGTTACGTGGTCCTGCCGCTGTCGCGCCCTGGGCTCGTCGGTGCTGGCCTGGTCGTCGTTACCTTGTCCCTGACAGATTTCGCCATCCCGGCTATCCTGGGCGGTGGCACTCAGGATTTCATCGCCAATGCCATCTACGACCAGTTCTTCCGGACCTCCGACCAGGGGCTCGGCGCAACACTCTCGCTAATGCTCGTGGCCTTGGGCTCAATCCTGGTCGGTATCGTGTTCATGCTGTTCGGGGCGGGCACGCTCGCGGTTGGAGGCGGTCGGAAATGACAGGCAGCCTTAGTAAATCCATCGTCATTTGGGTATTCGTTGCCACCGCGCTCGTGATGCTTTCGGCCCCGACCATCGTGGTGCTTGGTGCCTCGTTCACGGGCGGCAACATCATCACGTTCCCACCGGACGGCTTCTCGTTCAAGTGGTACGGCAAAATTGCCCAGGCGAGTGATCTGCGTCAGGCTTTTGTGCGCTCCCTGATCGTGGCCACCATCTGTACGGTCGTCGCCATTCCGGTCGGCACGCTCGCCGGCATCGCGCTTGCCAAGTACCGGGTGCGCTTCGCCCGCTCGATCCAGGTCTATCTGCTGCTGCCCTTCACGATACCGCTCATCGGCTCCGGCATCGGTCTGATGCTGGTCTTCGGCCAGGCGGGCGTCCTCGGACAGCTTTGGCCGCTCGGCATTGCCTGCTGCGTCATCAACCTGCCGTTCATGATCTGGGCTGTCACGGCAAGCGCAAGCAACCTCTCGCCTGATCTGGAACTGGCGGCCGCAAATTGCGGCGCTCCGCCCCTGCAGTGCTTCCTCTACATCACCCTGCCGGCCGTACTGCCAGGCGTCATCACCGGCTCTCTGCTGATGTTCATTCTGGCGCTTAACGAATTCCTGGTCAGCCTGCTGTTGGTCGACGCCCGGAGCGTAACCCTGCCAGTGCAGATCTACAATTCGATCCGCTCGATCATCACGCCGGACCTTGCCGCAATTTCCGTCGTGTTCATCGCATGTGCCGGTCTCGCGATCGCGCTGCTCGACCGCCTTGTCGGTCTCGACATCTTCCTCAAGTCAAAAT
>JAEYTV010000489.1 GCA_023433855.1 Pseudomonadota bacterium
TCACCCACTAATGTTGTCTCGAAGCCGAGGGATCGAGCAATCTGAAGGCGCTCGCGACTGACGTCCGACAGGTGAACGTCCTTCACCCCTCGCTGCCGTAGTACAATCGCAAGGGTGACGCCTATCGGCCCTGCTCCGATAATGGATACCCGGTCGGTTTCGGTGACGCCTGCAACATTTGCGGCATGGACACACACCGCTACGGGCTCTGCCTGTGCCGCGACAGCGGACGGCATGGTATCGGCCACGGGATAAAGCGCGTCGGGCTCGACACGCACGACACCCGCCATGCCCCCGGGGGTGTCGATCCCCACCAGCCGTAGCTGCTCGCAGATGTGTTCACGCCCGTTGTGACACGCATCGCAAGCCGCACAGGAAATGAGAGGATAGGCGACAACGCGTGTACCCGCTGCGAGTTTGCGCTGGGGAATGGGTTCAACGAGCTTGCCGACAAATTCATGCCCCAGCACGAGCCCTGGCTGCGCCCTGGGGTGACTGCCAGCAAAAATGGTCAGGTCGGTACCGCAGATGCCGCAGGCTTCCACTTCGACAAGGGCACCTGCACCTTCTGGAGCACGTATTTCCTCGACGGCCAATTCCTTTGGCCCGCGATACACAACAGCACGCATCTTCACCTTCAAAAGCGATGGCAATCCGGCAGAGCCGGATCGCAGGGATCAGGAGACCGAGTAGCCGCCGTCGATCGGAATGACGGTGCCGGTCATGAAGGCCGCATGGGGGCTTGCAAGGAACAGCGCAATTCCGCGCAGATCGTCAGGGCTTCCCCAACGGCCCATTGGCGTGCGTGCCAAAATCGGTCCAGCTCGCGCTGGATCATCCTGCAGCGCCTGTGTGAGTGGCGTTGCGATCCAGCCGGGTGCAATGGCGTTGACGCGGACGCCCTTCGGGGCATAGGCGATTGCCAGCGACTTCGTGAGTTGGGCGATGCCACCCTTGGAAGCTGAATAGCCGGGTACCAGCCCGCCACCGAAGAAGCTCAGCATCGAAGCGATGTTGATGATGGAGCCTCCAGTTGCGGCAAGTCTATCAAGTGACGCTTCGCATACGCGCATCGTGCCGTTGAGGTTGATGTCAACGACGGCATCGAAGACCTCCGGGTCGCGCTCAAGGCCCCGGCGGATTACTCCCGCGCAGTTTACGACAACGTGTACTTCGTCGAGGCCGTGCACGAATCTCGACACAGCTTCATTCGAACGGACATCCAGGACCCCGTACGAGATGGAACCAGAGCCGTCAGCCGCTCTTGCCGCCTCACACTCGGCCTCAGTCGCTCCTGTTGCGTGAACTGTCGCGCCTGCATCCCGGAAAGCTCCTGCGATCGCGCCGCCGATGCCACCGGTTCCCCCGGTGACAATCACGTGGCGTCCCTCAAGCCATCCTCGAGCCCAGTCGGCCGGGTTAGCGGATGAACTGGTCGACATAATCGGCTCCTAGTCCAACCTTCTCGTAGTGGGCGCGGCACATGTCGATCTTGGTGAAGACATCCTCGTAGCCGATCTGCTTGTTGTCCTTGTCCAGGTAAACCATGCAGCCGGAAATGTTGAAGAAGGTGATCATCTCCTCGCAGTCTTCGGGAACGTTCAAGGTGTGGATTTCACCCGGCGGTTCAAAGACGAAGGAACCCTCCTCGGCGACCCAGTCGTGCTCGAAGTAGTGCCACTTGCCCTTCATCACCATGCCGAACACGGGAGCCGGATGAACGTGCCGGGACAGGATCCCGGAGCGCGTCACCTTCAGGAGATTGCACCATTGGCCGCCGAGCGTGTTCAGGAACATCGGACGGAAGTAGACATTCGGCGCCTGCGGAACCCATACACGCGGGTCATCCGGAATGGCCTTGATGGCGATCTCCAGTGAAGCAAGCTCGTGGGTAGAGCCTTTCATGTAGTTGTACATGTGTACCTTCCTGAGTTCTTTAATTGAAGGATGTTGCCGTGCGGGAGCGCCGGATCAACGCCGTCACAGCTGGGTAGAACCAGACGACCAGGGTCAGTGCGCCCAGCACGCCCGCGATGGGGCGATTGAAGAAATTGACGTAGTTGCCATCAGCTTTGATCAGTGACGACATGAAGTTCTGCTCAACGACCTGCCCCAGTACCAGTCCAAGGATCAGAGGGGCGGCAGGATAGTTGTTCTCCTGCATGATCCAGACGAGGATACCGATCGCAAGAACGATCCAGAGATCAAAGACATTGTTGCTGACAGCATAAGCCCCGTAGAGACAGAGAACCAAGATCACCGGATAAAGGACTGCGTCCCGGATCGAGATCACGGTCTTTCCAAGGTAGATCGCCGCCAATCCAAGTGGGACCAACAGGATGTTAGCCAGCAGGAACACAATGTAGATTGCGTTGACCATGTCTGCCGAGTTGACGAAAACCAACGGTCCTGGCTGGATCCCTTTCAATATCAGCACTCCGACGACAATGGCGGTGATCGAGTCCCCCGGGATACCGAACACGAGGGTCGGCACATAGGAGCCGGACAAGGCTGCGTTATTCGCTGTTGCTGCTCCAGCCACGCCTTCCACAGATCCTCGGCCGAAGAGTTCCGGCTTCTTGGCGAAGCGTTTTGAGACCGCGTACGTAACCCAGGCAGCGATGTCAGCACCGGCACCTGGCAGGGCCCCGACGAGGGTCCCGATGACCCCTCCCCGTGCTATGTGGTTCTTTTGCTCCCAGAGCGATCGCAAAGCTGGCAGCGGCAGGCCCCTAACCGTCAGTCTCGGCTCAGCCGCGCCTTGGCCGAAGCTGGTAGCCTTGCGGATTATTTCAGCCAGCGCGAAAGCGCCGATCATTACCGGGATGAAACCGATGCCAGCTTGGAGGTTCGTGATCCCGAACGTGTAGCGCTGGATCCCGGTGACAAAGTCCAGCCCTACAACAGACAGGAACAATCCCAGCGTGAGCGACAGCCATCCCTTGAGCGCATCGTCGCCAGCAACGAGGGTTGCACAGGACAAGCCCAGAAGGCTTAGCCAGAAGTACTCGTAGCTCGAAAAATTGATGGCAAAATCAGCCAGCAATGGTGCTCCGAACATCAGAATGATGGCTCCGAACACACCACCCATTGCAGAACCGACAAGCGACATGCCGAGCGCATCGCCTATCCGTCCCGCACGAACCAGATCACTCATGTCATAGGTATATGCTGCAGAGGCTGGTGTGCCGGGGATGCGAAGAAATGCTGCCGGTATGTCTCCCGCAAACATCGCCATAGCGGAGCACGTGATGATCGTGGCAAGAGCCGCCACGGGTGACAGTGTAAAAGCTACCGGCACCAGAAGGGCCACCGCCATGGTAGCGCTTAACCCTGGAACCATCCCGACGAACAGCCCGAAAACGGCCGATACCAGCATGGTCACGAGCACGTCGCTCTGCATCACCAACGCCAAGCCATCGAGAAATGCTGTCATGAAAGTAGCTCCTCGATAACTCCGGCCGGAAGTGGAATGCCAAGGACGTGGATGAACAGGTACGTAACGACAACTCCGACACCCACGCCAAGCGCGACAGCATAATGCGGTCGGAGGCCGTAGATCAGGCTATGCAGCATCACAACCAGAATGACGATCGGGGTCGAGCCAAGCACTGGCGCAAGCATCCCATAACCAACGACAGCAATCGGCACGAAGGCGATGAGAGCGATCCGACGCTTTGAAGAAAACCAGCTAGGCAGCGAGACATCCCCTGCACTGCGCCAGCCGCGTAGCGCGATCAGGCCAGCGAACAAGACCATGAAGCTCCCGACCAGTGTCGGCAACATCCTTGGGGAAGCCGCGCCCGCCGGCACATGAAAGCCCTGAGCATAGGCGACTATGGCAATGCCAAAAGACGCAAACATCAGGCCCGTCCAGAAATCCGGCAGGCGCATTATTCTATTCCTTACGCTGAGCGATACCGAGATCGTTCATGATGCTTCCAACTTGAGCATGCTGCTCCTCGAGAAACGCACCGAATTGCTGCGCGTCCAGGGCACGCACCCCGAAACCTTTGTCGTTCGTGAAGGTCTTGAACTCATCCGAGTTCGCAACCTTCAACACAGCAGCCTCGAGCGTCTTTACAACCTCGGGCTCAAGCCCCTGCGGGCCCACTACGCCTCGCCAGGTGCCTCCGGTGAACGGCACGCCTGTCGCTTCCTCTGAAGACGGCACATCCGGGAACGCAGCAACCCGCTCCGCAGAAAACACCGCCAGGGGCTTCGACTTGCCAGCCTGCATCATCGAGGTACCTTCCGGCAGAGAGGACAGCACGAAGTCCACGCCGCCCGCGGCGAGTTCCTGGAAGCCGGGCGCAGCACCTTGGGAGGGCACGAGCGTCACCGCCAACGGATCAACACCGTTCGCCTTGAGAAAACCTGCGAATGCGAGATGATAGGCAGCACCTGTTCCTGTACCCGTAACCTTGAAGGTTCCGGCAGGTTGCGCTTTGATTGCTTCAAGCGCCGCTTTTACATCTGCGAATTTGGATGAAGCGGAAACATGAAACGCGCCAGAATCGAAGTTCACCAAGGCAATCGGGTTGAAATCGGTGGCCTTGGCATCTGCTTGCCCTGCCCAATAAAAGGTCGCCAGCTCGGCCGTGCCGAACCCGAGGGTATATCCATCCGGCTTCGTCGTGAGCATCTCGGTGTGGCCGATTACCGAACCACCACCCTGCTTGTTGACCACATTGACGGAGACGCCCAATTCCTTCTTGAGCCCATCAGCCAACACTCGGGCTACGGCATCTGTACCACCACCTGCGGCCCAGGGAACGATCAGCGTGATCGGCTTCTCCGGATAGTCGGCCATGGCAGCCCCTGCCGAGACGACCAGGCATGTTACGGTGGCCATCAACTTATTGAACATCATTGTACTCCTCCTTGATGCACTTACTCGATCAACTTCGCGAGTTTCATTTTGGTCGTGGTGAAGTCGATCGTTTTCAACATCGCCTCCTCGGCAGCCTGAGGGTCTCGAGCTCGTACGGCGTCGAGTACCGCCAGGTGATTGCAGAGGTTGGCGCGAAAATTTTCCATGTGATTGGCGGTGACGCTGAATAGCAGCCCAAGGACGCTATCCAGGGCGCTATCGAAGGCTTCCAAAATCGGGTTCCCAGTCGCCTTCAGGATGGCCAGGTGGAACGCGCGGTCCGCCAAAACAGCCGCTTCAGCATCACCCTGTTCGGCGGCGTCCTCCATTCTTGAATAGGCCGTCTCGATTTCGATCAATTGACGGCGACTTGCCCGGCGGGCGACAAGAGCTGCAGCGGCAGGTTCGAAAATCCGACGTGCCTCGTCTATCGCTTCCAGGATCCCCGGCTTGTGAGCCTTGCTGCCCATTAACCAGCGAAGAACATCTCGATTGAGAGTGTTCCACTGCGTCCGTTCAGTGACGACCGTTCCGCGGCGCGGCGTAGCCCGCAGCATCCCGTGACCGACCAGCGCTGAGATCGCTTCCCTTACCGTTGAACGACCTACTTCGTAGGTGTCCATGAGTTCCACTTCGGTCGGGAAAGGGAGCCCTGCATCGTATCGGCCCTGAGCAATGTCATTGCCCAGCTGCTCCAACACAGAATCTGAGCGTCTCATCTTCGCTCTTCCGGATTCCATCCCGACCTCCGCCTCAACGTCTGATCTAATAGTTTTTTTGTCAGACAAATGTCAAGCGCTAGTCAGACACAGGAACGCGCGGAAATCCGACCTCCCCTGTCGGTCTAAGCTGTCGATTTTTCTGTCTCTCCCACAAAGGGCGAGAGGCAGCGGAGTGGTGGCCGCAGGCCAGAAATCAACTTCATTGGCTTCAACGAACGGAGGCCAGAGCGCGTCCCCCAAGGGCGGGAGCCCCAGAGGCGAAGCCGACTGGCGAGGCGAAGTTGGTGAGAGGGTACTCCATCCACACCGTGGAAAATCCCGCACCTCACCTCCAGCGACCTCAATCACTTAAGCAAAAACCCACCGCCGATTCTCCACCACCCCCAAACCCTCCCCTACACTTTCCCCGTCCCGCCGCGGATACACCGGGAGGCGTCCTGGCGAGGCGGGGCCGGCGCTGGTGGTGAAGGGACGACGTGAACCTTCATCATCGGGGTCCGCGGAAAATGGTCTCC
>JAEYTV010000492.1 GCA_023433855.1 Pseudomonadota bacterium
AACAGGCTCATTTCCGGTATTCGCCTGCGGGGTCACCCATCGCGGACCGTACAAGTACGGGCCAGGCGAAGTGAACGTGCCAATCTCCATTGGCGGAATGGTAATTGCTCCCGGTGACCTGATTTGCGGCGATCCGGACGGCCTCCTGAGTGTACCGATCGACGACGTCGAAACCGTCTTCAACGCCGCCACCCAAAAGCATCAAGCTGAAACAAAGCAGATGGAGAACATCCGGCTTGGCAAGAATGACCGTGCGTGGATTGATGCTGCCCTGGCGAAGCAGGGTTGCGTGATCGAACTCTGATCGGCTGAGGCAGCGATTCGGTCGCTGCCTTTTCCGCCCGCCTCACCATAGGCGTTTACATCCGTCGGCCACGGTGGGCGGTTCATATAAGGATGGCGGTCCCTTGCCTGTTGGATAGGTCGTCGTCGCCTGGCATCTTAGATCAATGACATCTCCAGCCAGCGGTCGAAGGTGGGGCACAGCCATGCGCCTTCCGTTCGCCTCAGGCGTGGCGGGCGAAGTTTTCCATAGCCCTGTGGTTGGCATAAAGATACGGTCACGCCCCCTGCGGATGAATTGGCGCGCATCCAAGCACGTTCCGGACGCTGAAGCGGCGAGATCGATGATCGCAGTTCCTAGGTCCGTCTTCAGCCGATACCGGGCGTCCGCGACTTCATACGGGAAGTGCGAATGTCTGTTTGACAACCTCGCTCGGCATGTCCGTTTTCACCGACTGAATCCCATTCTTTCGCGTTAGGTGCGTGGACTGGAAGCGGCGGTAGTCATGGAGATCGGAAACCACAACACGGAGTAACGCGTCACTGTCGCCCAGCATGATGTAGCACTCGACCACCTCGGGAAGCCGTCTCATCGCAGCGATGAACAGGTCGATAGTCTCGGCATCCTGGGCGGTCAGCCACACCCGCGCGAACATGGATAAAGGGAGGCCGACCTTTGCCTGGTCAATGACTGCAACGTACCGGTTGATGATGCCGGCTCCCTCCAGAGCCTTCACCCGCCGCAGGCAAGGAGACGGAGATAGACCGACCTCCTTTGCCAGGTCGATGTTTTGCATTCGACCATCACGCTGGAGAGCCTTCAGAATCCGCTTGTCGATGTCATCAACCTTATAAGCCACGGGATCCGCCTGTTCTTGGCACCGGATGCCAATATCTTTTCGATCATAGCAACAAAAGCAACCCTGTTGCGCGGGCGCCGGCATACTATTGCGACATGAACACACACGCGCTGTTGCTCTTCTCTACCACGGTACTGCCGCTGATCTGCACACCGGGTCCGGATATGCTCTTCATCGCTTCCCAGGCCGTCTCCTCGGGGTCGAAAGCAGGACTTCGGGCAACGCTAGGCGTGGTCATGGGATACGTCGTCCACTCATCACTTGTCGCCTTTGGTCTCGCCGCCGCCGTCGAAGCCTCGCCTGTTCTATTCGAGTCGATCAAGTGGGTCGGCATCGTCTACCTGCTTTTCCTCGCACAGAAGCTGATGAGATCGGCGATGCGGCCGCACGCCATTGCCGTCTCCAGGCAGAAGATCGAAGACCCGCTTTCGAAGGGTTTCCTGACGTCCCTCCTCAACCCGAAGGGGATGATGATCTACGTCGCGATCCTCCCTCAGTTCATGGATCATCAGGGCGACGCGACCCTCCAGGCGCTTCTCCTGTCCGTGACCTTCATGTTCTGGAGCGGCGTAGTCTATTCGATCCTCAGCGTAGCACTTCCCGGCCTTGGCGGTGGACACCTCAGCGAGCGACGGCGTAGGATCATCGATGGAACGGCTGGCTGCTTTATCTTGCTGGCCGCTGGCTTCATGGCAGCCGTACAACGTTAACCACGACCACATTGGCCGGAGGTGTCCACGTCCGCTTCGCGCCAAGCGCTCATTGCGCCATCCGATGGACAGAGCTCACGTGCGCCGCAGTGGCATGGTTTCTTTCGCAGCGGACATCGGTGACCTTCCCCATACGTCTTCATCGCGAACTGCGGGAAAAGGGTGTCCACCAAATCGTGGAACCAGATGAACCATGTCATCAATGGCGAAGGCGCGCAGAGCCGCGTCTCGGAGGTGAAAACCCCGCGGGTCGGTAGCAAAGAGCAGATCCATGGGGAAACACATCCGCCATCAATAGTCCACAATCCAAGCGCCCGGACATGAACGGCAAGACGCAGGATCCTGACCGTGACAAACCGGTGATCTGTGCATGGATCGGGATCCGTCGGCACCACAACATGGCGCAACGTCGCGGTGACGCTCGGGTAACATGAGACAAATTTCTCGCTTCATTTCTGAACGCTATCGTCCCTATCTCAGCGCAGTAGCAGTCATCGCCGTATTCGCCATCATGATCGCGGCGATGTACCGGTTGACCGCGGAGGTGCGTTACGAGGACGTCGTGGCTGCGCTTCGGAACACGTCGCCGCGCGCCCTTGTGCTTGCGGCGCTATTTACCAGCCTGAGCTACTGCGCGCTCGTGTTCTACGACTTCAATGCTCTGGACTATATCGGCCGGAAGCTGCCCCCGTGGACCGTGGCCAGCACCGCCTTTATCGCTTACGCCGTCGGCAACTCGGCGGGATTTGGCCCATTGAGCGGCGGGGCAATCCGCTATCGCTCCTACACCAGGTTGGGATTACAGCCGAGCGAGATCGCACGTGTCATAGCTTTCGTCACGCTCGCGTTCGGCCTAGGCCTGCTGGGGGTCAGCGCCATCTCGCTGATGATCGTGGCGCCAAGGCTCGGCAGCGTCGCGGGCATCGGGAGCGGCGCGGTCAGGGCCGTCGCCCTAAGCATATCGGCACTCCTCGGCGGTCTCCTCTTCTTCAGCCGCAACGGTCGCGAAATCACTGTCGGAAAGATCGTGCTGCACCTGCCAGACACCGCGACGTCATCCCGCCAGTTCCTGATCACTGCTTTCGATCTTGCCGCGTCGGCGAGCGCCTTGTTTGTGCTTTTGCCGGAGATGAATATCGGCTGGCCAACCTTCTTCGCGATCTATGCCGCGGCCATCGGACTCGGTGTCCTAAGCCACGTGCCAGCAGGACTCGGCGTCTTCGAGACCGTCATTCTTGCCGGGCTCGGCAGCTCTGTCGATCCGGACCAGCTCCTTGGCAGCCTCGTTCTTTATCGCGTCATCTACTATGTGCTGCCGCTTCTCATCGCCTTGATAGCCGCCACAGCGGGAGAGCTTCGGCTCTTTGCACATAGGAAGGCTGTTGAACAGACTACCAAGGTCGCGTCACGCTTGGCGCCCAATCTCCTGTCGGCTTACGCCCTGCTGCTCGGCGCATTGCTCGTATTCTCAAGCGTGACGCCTACTTCCGGCAGTGACCTCGCCGTACTGGCAGACCTCCTGCCTCTGCCGATCGTGGAGGGAGCGCATTTCCTATCAAGCATTCTCGGGCTCGTTCTTGTGATATGTTCGCGGGGTTTGGCGCAGCGGCTGGACGGCGCGTGGTGGGTCGCGCTTGGTACTTCTTCCATCGCCCTCCTGCTTAGCGTTGCCAAGGCGCTTGCCGTTTTCGAAGCCGCAGGGCTGGCGGTCTTTCAGATTGCCCAGGTCATTTCTGCCAGAACCTTTACGCGCCGGGCTTCTCTTCTCGG
>JAEYTV010000501.1 GCA_023433855.1 Pseudomonadota bacterium
GCTTGAGGCCATTGCTGATCATTCTGCTGTCATTCGTGGCCTTCGCCCTGCTGATCGACCGCATCGGCCTGGTATGCGCGATTTTTGCACAGATCGCGGTCGGACACTTCGCCTCGACCGAGACGAAGGTATCCCAGAGCATCATGTTCGGGATCGTGCTAGCCGCCATTTCCGCCGGCATCTTCGTCGGCCTGCTTAAAATGCCCGTGGAACTCCTGCCATGATGGAAACCTTCAGTCTTCTAGGCCACGGTCTTCTGGTTGTCCTGACGCCCGAAAACCTGCTTCTGTGTCTTGTCGGAGCCGTGTTCGGTACTTTGATCGGCGTCCTGCCTGGCTTGGGTCCCGTCGCGACGATATCCCTGCTGATGCCGATGACGTTCTCCATCGATCCGATCGGAGCGATCATCATGCTCTCCGGGATCTATTACGGAGCCCAGTATGGCGGCTCGACGGCAGCCATCCTCGTCAACATTCCGGGTGAATCCACATCCGTCGTGACAGCCATCGACGGCTACAAGATGGCCCAGCAGGGCCGCGCCGGCGACGCCCTTGCCATCGCCGCCATCGGTTCGTTCATAGCAGGCTGCGTCGGCACGCTGATGATCGCCTTTTCCGGCCCGCCGCTGGCCCAGATAGCGCAGCAGTTCAACTCGCCGGAATATTTCTCCCTCATGGTCTTCGGCTTGGTTGCCGCAGTCGTGCTGGCCAACGGATCTCTCGTCAGCGCGCTGGCGATGATCTTTCTCGGATTGCTGATCGGCATGATCGGAATGGACGTCAACACGGGGGCCGCCCGAATGACCTTCGGCATGATCGAGCTGTCCGATGGCGTGAGTTTCGTCGCAATGGCGCTTGGCCTCTTCGGTGTGGCCGAAGTCATCTGCAATCTTGAGGATTCCGCAACCCGCGCCCTCAACAGCTCCCGAATCGGCAGAATATGGCCGACACGCGAAGTCCTGAAAAGCGCCAGAGGCGCGATCACGCGAGGAACAATCCTTGGTAGCCTGTTCGGCATCCTGCCTGGCGGCGGCGCAACCATGGCATCCTTCTCCTCCTATGCCCTGGAAAAACGGGTCGCTAAAGATGGTTCTCGCTTCGGCAAAGGCGCAATCGAAGGCGTTGCAGGACCGGAATCGGCCAACAATGCCGCGGCACAGACCTCCTTCATCCCGCTTCTGACGATGGGGCTCCCGACGAGCGCCACGATGGCGCTGATGATCGGGGCCCTCACGCTGCACGGCATCGCGCCGGGCCCGAACGTCATCACTCGCCAGCCGGATCTTTTCTGGGGCCTGATCGCCAGCATGTTCGTCGGCAATATCATGCTCGTGGTGATCAACCTGCCGATGATCGGCCTCTGGGTCCGCCTCCTGCGCATACCCTACCGCCTGCTCTTCCTGTTCATCGTCGTCATCAGTGCGATTGGCGTCTATTCCGTCAACAACTCGCCTTTCGATATCTATCTGATGATCGGCTTCGGGCTCCTCGGCTATCTTCTGCGCAAGTTCAACGCCGAGCCGGCGCCGATGCTGATGGGCTTTGTGCTCGGCCCGATGCTTGAGGAAAACTTCCGTCGCTCGATGCTGAGCTCGAGAGGCGACCTGATGATCTTCGTTGAGAGGCCGATTAGCCTTGCCTTGTTGGTCATAGCGGTGCTGCTGCTTCTTTCGATCGCCGTTCCGTCGATCCGGTCGAGACGAGAGGACGTCTTCCAGGAATGATCTTCGCGAGTGCGACATCTGACACGACCCGCAACTATCACTCGGGACAACCATGAGCTCGGTCATCACCATTCCATGCTTCATTAACGGCAGAGAACGACACGAAGCGCACGTCTTTGACAAGTTCAACCCGGCCACCGGCGCACTATCGGCACACGTGGTCGAATCCAGCGACAGCCTTGTCGACGAGGCTGCCGCAGCGGCGCGAACCGCGCTGAAAGGTCCTTGGGGGAAAGCCACGCTCGAAGAACGCGTCGCCGCCATGCGGCGCCTCGCTGATCTCATGCATTCGAGGCTCGCCGAAATCGTCGCAGAAGAAATCAGCGACACGGGCAAGCCGATCACGCCAACGACTGCAGTCGAGATCCCTCGAGCAATTGCAAATTTCCGAGCGTTCGCTGATATTGCTCTCGCCGACAAACATGTTCCCTTTCGCACTGGTTTGGCCGACGGCGCAACCGCGATCAACCAGATCGTACGTTCACCGATGGGGGTGATCGGCGTTGTTGCCCCGTGGAACTTGCCGTTACTCCTCCTCACTTGGAAGGTCGCTCCTGCGCTCGTCTGCGGCAACACGATTGTCGTCAAACCTTCCGAGCATACGCCTCGGACGGCACTTCTGCTGGCGCGCCTGGCGGTGGAGGCAGGCATCCCCGCGGGGGTCATCAACGTGGTACATGGCCACGGAGCCAATGCGGCCGGAAGCTTTCTCGTTGCCCATCCCGGTATCGACGCCGTCACCTTTACGGGCGAAACCCGAACTGGTGAAGCGATCATGAGGAGTGCCGCCGCTGGTCCCCGCCCTGTGTCGCTAGAACTCGGTGGTAAAAATCCGGCAATCGTATTCGATGACAGCGATTTCGAAGCCGCGGTTGCCGGTACGGCACGCTCGATGTTCGACAACTGCGGCCAGGTCTGCCTCACAACCGAACGGATTTTTGTCCAGCGCCGCATCTTCGACCGTTTTGTCGAAGCGGTCGGCGCCCGTGCCCGCGCCTTGAAGGCCGGGGATCCGATGTGCCCCGCGACCACCCTGGGACCAGCCATCAGTAAGCTGCAGCAGGACAAGATACTCGGCTTCTATGAACGGACAGCCAGAGCCGGCGCAACCGTGGTCGCAGGGGGCGGTTCCATAGCGATGCCAGCGCCATTCACGCACGGAAATTGGGTTCAGCCTACGATCTGGACCGGACTCCCGGACGATGCCGAGATCTGCCAGAAGGAAGTCTTCGGCCCCTGCGCCCACATCTCCGTCTTCGATGATGAGGACGAGGTCGTAGAGCGAGCGAACACGTCCGACTACGGCCTCGCAGCCGCGGTGTGGACTCGGGACCCAGCCAAAGCGAACCGCGTCGCGCAGAGGCTTGAGAGCGGAACCGTCTGGATCAATTGCTGGCGGGTGCGCGATGAACGGGCTGCCTTCGGCGGATTCAAGAGATCCGGTGTTGGCCGCGAAGGTGGCGTCTGGTCCCTCGACTTCTACTCCAATGCCAAAACGATCTGCGAGTTTGAACCTGCGGAATAGCGTTAGGAACCGCGATACTATCCTTCCTCAAGAGAAGATGTAGAGGACAGCGTGCCTGAAGTTAAAATCGGAATGCGGAGCGGTGGTGAGATCCTCGTCTCGGCTCTGCGCGTTCATGGAATCGATACGGTTTTCGGCGTGCCAGGAGAAAGCTCGCTCCCCTTCTTCGACGCTCTCCTGGAGCCTGAGGCCGGAGTCCGGTTCATACAGTGCCGGCATGAGGCCAATGCGTCTCATATGGCCGAAGCCGACGCGAAACTGCGCGGTGTTCCGGGGGCCTGCATCGTTAGCCGCGGCCCCGGTGCGATGCACGCGGCGATCGGCCTTCATACCGCGCGTCAGGATTCCACGCCGATGCTTCTGATTATCGGTCAGGTGCCGACGTCGGAGCGCGGCCGGGAAGGATTTCAGGAAGTCGACTATGGCAGAATGTTCGCTGACATGGCGAAGTGGGTCGGTGAAGTGAACAAGGCGGAGCAGCTGCCGGAATATGTCAGCCGGGCGCTTCACATCGCAACGCACGGAAGACCGGGGCCTGTTGTACTGTGCGTCCCCGAAGATGTGCTGGAGGCCGAAAGCGACGTTGCTGACTTTCCGCAGTACAAGCTTGCGCTTTGTGGCCCCTCAGAGGCCGACATATTCCGTATTGCGGAGTTGATCCGTAACGCCCGGCGTCCACTTGTTATTGTCGGGGGAAGCGGCTGGTCGCCGGATGCGTCAGCTCGTATCACGCGGTTCTGTATCGAAAATAACCTGCCGGTAGTTGCAGGCTTTCGTTCGCAGGATATTTTCGATAATCGTCTCGATCAATACGTCGGAGATTTGAGCCTCGGCTCAAGCCCGGCCCTGTCGGAACGGGTCAAGCGGGCAGACCTGCTGCTGGTGATAGGCGACCGCCTGAGCGAGGTCACCACGAAGGCCTATACGGCACTACAGGTACCGGTTCCAGATCAGACCCTGATACACGTGTTTCCCGGCCCCGAGGATATTGGCAGCGTGTACAACCCGCAACTGCCGATCCTATCCAGCGTCTCCCGCTTTGTCGAAGCCCTCGAGGACATTCCACCACTCGACTGCTCTGCATGGACGCCATGGACCCGAGACGGTCGTGCGGCTTACGAGGCATTCCAAGAGAGCCCGGTGAAGGCCCTCGGAGTCAATGTAGCCAAGATTATCAAGCACCTGAGCGACGTCTTGCCGGAAGATGCCATAGTCACAAACGGTGCCGGCAACTACAATATCTGGCTGCATCGCTTCTTCCGCTACAAGACGTTTCCGACGCAAATCGCTCCGAAGTCTGGATCCATGGGCTACGGCTTGCCAGCGGCGATTGCCGCAAAGCTGCGCAATCCCCATAAGACGGTCGTCGCGCTTGCCGGGGACGGCTGCTTCATGATGGCGTCTCCCGATTTCGCCACCGCGGTGCAGAACAATCTGGAGATCTTGGTCGTCATTATCAACAACGGCACCTATGGCTCGATCCGCATGCATCAGGAACGCCACTTTCCCGGGCGGCCTAGCGGTACGACGCTTTGCAATCCTGATTTCGCAGCGCTTGCTCAAAGCTATGGCGCATTCGGCGCCGTCGTCGAGGCCGACGATCAGTTCCCCGCGACTTTGGATCGCGCTCTTGCTTTCGGCGGACCCGCCATAATAGAGGTGCGAGTGTCTGAACGACAGCTCACACCTGATTTTGCCATCTAGCTGTAGCTGCTAACGCACGGTGCATTGCGCCCTCATCTAACAGCCCGAGGAAGAAGAGAATGAGCCAGCCGCGCAAGCGCATCATCGTCGGCATAAGCGGTGCCTCAGGCATCGTCTACGGCGTCAGGGTGCTAGAGGCGCTGCGGAATTGCGATGTCGAGACTCATCTCGTCATGTCACGCGCCGCCAAGGTCACGCTAGCCCATGAGCTCTCGCTCAAGGTTCAGGACGTCCACGAGCGCGCCGACTATGTTTACGCCGCCGAAGATATTGGTGCGCGCATCTCAAGCGGGTCGTTCATTACCGCTGGGATGATCATTGCGCCTTGTTCAATGCGCACGTTGGGTGAGATTGCCACCAGCACCACTACAACCCTTCTATCCCGCGCCGCCGATGTTGTGCTCAAGGACCGGCGGAGGCTCGTCCTGATGGTTCGTGAAACGCCGCTCCATCTTGGGCACCTGCGAGCCATGACGCAAGTTACCGAAATTGGCGCGATCATCATGCCGCCTGTTCCCGCCTTCTATGCAAGACCCGAGACCGTTGATGAGATTGTCAATCACAGTGTCGGTCGAGCCCTGGACTTGTTCGACATTCCCAATCAGCTTGTGCGGCGATGGGGCGATCCAACGTGAGTTGAGTGAGTATTGCTAGGAGAACTCCTCTTATCCACGTTTGGATAAATCCATGATAGGAGCTACTGTCATCGCTCGTCCGAATGTAAATTTGTTCATTTCGACGGCAAAGCAGGTTGATCCAACGATGCCCAAAACAAGTCGCCGGCCGACCGGCAGCGTACCAACCGACGTCTACTCAAACCTTACGGTTTCACGTCCGGAACTATTGGCCGGCGGTAGCGACTTCGCGTTTCGCGAGTTTCTTCACAACACGCTCGCCTTTGCGTCTCGTGTGCATGAAGTCCGCAATCATCTGGCCCAGGCTATCGGCCTTACAGGGACCGCGTTCTCTATCTTGATCTCGATCAGGCATCTTGAGACCCGGCAACCTTCGGGGGTGAATCAACTGGCTGAACACCTGCACTTCAGCGGTGCTTTCGTGACGATCGAGGTAAATAAGCTGGTGAAAGCCGGGTTGGTCGCAAAGCGGACGAATCCTGCAGACCGCCGACGGGTTCAGCTGACAGTCACCCCTGAAGGCATGCATCTGATTAGATCGGTTAATCCCATTCAACGTCCCGTCAATGACGTACTTTTTGGGGACCTGACGGCCGAGGAGTTCACCACGCTGAAGGGGCTGATGGCCCGCCTGGTCATCACGGGCGACTCGGCACTTTCTCTCCTGAATTACCTCACCCAATCCGGCGGATTGAACGCTGCTCCTGCTGCGCCGGATGAGCAGCCCCGATCTATCTAGGCGTTGCCTTCGTCAATACATCGATCGCCGCTCTCGAACTAGGGCCGAGCTCAGACGCTCCGTAATGACGAACCACGAGCATTGCGTTCTCACGGGTGGTCTCCCCTACCGGAGCAGGGTGCGCCGGCAGCAGTCGACCTTCAGCCTCAAGGACCGCAAGTTCAGCCCGCTCGGCCCTGAGTTCGGCAGCCTTCACGGCCTGCCTCAATTGTTCCGTTTCCTCCGAGGGCGCAGGATAGGGTCCCGATTTCAACCGGCGCCGAAGGTCTCTCAGCGGCCATATAACCTGCTCGCGCCACTCACTGATGCGGCGGTCGATCGAGATAAGGCTACTTTTGGACAACGTTATGTTGTTCGCTGCGAGCCACAGCGCGAAAAGCAACATTGGAACATCTACGCCCTGCTCATCTTGCAGAGTAAGACAAGCCTCGCCAACTTGTGGTGAGGCGTATGTCGTGACTGCAAAGTCCCAGAGGCGTTCTGTGACGTTTTCGTTCACTTCCAAGTCCACAAGCTTCCTCGACCGGCGATTCTGTTGCTCAAGCTTGTCCACCAACTCGTAGCGAGTTGTTGATCCAGTTCGTCGGGGTCGTCAAGAGACAAGTTCCACAGGCTGACAGATCATGGCCATACAGATATTGGGCAGGGCCCTCCTGGAGGGGCACGGGCTCGCGTGGTTCTGACGTGGTCGTGACCACTACGAGCGCCACGAAAGCGCCCGAGTTCCAAGTGAGCTTCACGCCCGTTCTTACCGGCGTCCCAGGGAGCGGCACCTCTCCCTCCTTGCGAACCGGTACGATGCACAGTGCATGGATCCTACAATAAGACCGGCCGGGTGCCCTCCGCGTCGCGTCGGATGATTTCACACGAGTGTTTTTCAACTCCTATTGATCTGGTGAGCACATGCAGAAGATAGCCAAAGCAGTTTATCGTCGTCTCCTGATCTCCTTGCTAACCATCAGCGCAGCACTGGCCGCCGCGCCCTCCAGCAGCCTAGCAGAACAAGCAAAGCCGTTTCCGTCCAACGGCCGCGGGGACTATCAGCTGGGCGGCGCCTATCCGCCTCCCGAGGGGGTCCAGGTGCTTGTTCGCGACAGCAAGGAAAAGCCGCTTAAGGGCAAGTTCAACGTCTGCTACATCAACGGTTTTCAGACGCAGCCGGGTGAATCCTGGCCTTCCGACCTCATCCTGAAGGACAGCAAGGGACGGCCCATCGTCGATCCTGACTGGCCGGACGAGAACATTCTCGATATCTCAACGGACGCGAAACGGAAGAAAATCCTCAAGAAAATGGAAGTGACGATCGCCAACTGCGCCAAGGCTGGCTTCGATGCGGTCGAATTCGACAACCTCGATTCCTATACGAGGTCGCGGGGCCTTCTCAAACTCGCCGCCACAAAGGAGTTCGCCCGCCTTCTGGTAGCCGCCACCCATGGCAAGGGCCTGAAAGGCGGGCAAAAGAACACCCCTGAACTGACGGCCTCGGACCGAAAAAAGATCGGCTTCGACTTTGCTGTCGCAGAGGAGTGCCAACGCTACGACGAGTGCGCCCAGTACACTAAATATTATGGAACGCGGGTGATGGACATCGAGTACACGGACAATCTCAAGGGCAAGCCGGCAAATGTCTGCGCCGACCGCTCAAGGCCCGCGATCACGATCATCCGTGACCGCGAGCTTATACCCCGCGGAAAGAAAGGCTACTTTTACCATGCGTGCTGACCCCCAGACGCGTCTTCGGAGTATCCCATGAAGGCTCTTTCTGATTTGCACGCCCGCTACCCGCTGGCGCATTGCTAGCGAAACGGAGTGGACCTCGGTTGAAGATCCACTCCGTTTAGATGGTGACCGCGACGCGGTTTTCGCTGGCCGCCGAAGTGGCAGCGACCTCCGACATCCGCGGAGCCCTGCCACACATGCCAAATCGCGCCACAGCGTCTTCAGGCATCGGTGATAGTTGGCGTCGAACGAGACGGTCGCGCTGGCGCCGTCACGCCTCACCCCATTCGGGTCGGGATAAACGAAGACGAGCCGTACCGGCATGCGTGGGATATCGCGCGATCATTCCGCGAGCCGCCTCGTTTTCTTCTTGAGGTGCCAGCGCCATGCCGTTTCGACAATATCCCCGATGGAGCTGTGGGAGGGGTGAAAGCCGAGGACGACCCGGGCCCTGGATGCATCCGCAACCAGCACCGCCGGATCACCTTCGCGGCGCGAGCCCCATCGATAGGGAATGTCCAGACCCGTAACGCCGCGAGCCGCCTCGATAACCTGCATGACCGAGCAGCCAATGCCCGTTCCAAGATTGAGCGCCTGCGACGCACTTCCGGTGAAAAGCAAATCGAGAGCCGTGACATGGGCATCGGCAAGATCGGTGACATGGATATAGTCCCGGATGCAGGTACCGTCGGGCGTGTCGTAGTCCGATCCGTAAATGGTGACCGCCTCACCCTGCCCATCCGCCGCCGCCAGAACAAGCGGAATTATGCGGGTCTCCGGGTCGTGATCCTCGCCGATCTCAAGGTCGGGATCTGCGCCCGCTGCATTGAAGTAGCGGAGCGCCATCCATTCCAGGCCATGCGCAAGCTCGAAATCCACCAGCATCCGCTCGACCACGAGCTTCGACATGCCATATGGATTTATGGGTTGTTGTGCATCGGATTCGGTGATTGGTACGCTCTCGGGAATGCCATAGGTCGCGCAACTGCTGGAGAATATGAGCTTCTTCACGCCCCTGGCCAGCATGGCCTCAAGGAGGCAGAGGCTGCCGACGACGTTGTTGTTGTAATACTTCCCCGGATCGGCGACCGATTCACCCACATATGCGAAGCCCGCGAAGTGGATCGCAGCCTCGGGCCGATAGTGGTCAATGACCTCGTCAAGACGACGTCGATCGCATATGTCGCCGTGCTCAAGGGGACCCCAGCGTACCGCTTCGCGATGGCCGGTGACCAAGTTGTCGTAGACGACCGGTCTGTAGCCCTTCGACGCGAGATTCTTGCATGCATGGGAGCCGATGTAGCCGGCGCCGCCGGTGACAAGAATGTTCTTCATCCTGAGGGTCCGGCATCCTTGGAGTGTAATTATATGAGCAATTAATGATGTATCAGACTTTCGACCAAATCGCCAGCTAAGCGGCGAGCGATCGTGATCGAGAAGCGTTGGACCAGGGCGGCATTCTCTCACTGATGATCAAAATTGCTGGCCGATCCACGTAGGGAGAAAATGGTAATGAGAGGCAGGTTGGTGTGCTTGGCGACGGCATTTTCGCTTGCATGCGGCAATCCGGAGACGTTGGTAGCCAGCGCAAAGCCCTCGGTGCCATCGACCGGTCCACGCAACGCAGGAGAACGGGTCGTTTTCGGGGTTTATGAC
>JAEYTV010000551.1 GCA_023433855.1 Pseudomonadota bacterium
CTGGAACGGCCACGCTGAAATGGGGCTTGCCGGCAATAACGATTTCTCGATCAAGGTGAATGACGGCTCGACCTGGCGGACCGGCGTGTCGATTTCAGGCGCAGGTCACGTGGCCAGACCAAACCAGCCCGCTGCCAGAGCTTATCGGACGGGCACGAGCTTCTCTCCCACGGCGGGACAACAAAGCGGCTTCACGACGCTGGCCTTCACTCAGGGAGGCTTTGCACTCGGTGCGGCGGCGTCCCGCGGGGGCAATCGAATCGTGGCTCCGGCATCCGGTCTTTATCTCGTCGCCCTGACGGTCGGAGTTCTCAGCAGTTCCGGTCACGCCACCAGCCTGATGCTCAACGGAACGGAGACCCTCATCCTCATCAAGGGCGCGTCCGGACTGGCACAGACGCAGTCGGCCGTTGGCATCTTTCTTCTCGCGGGCGGCGACTTCATTACGCTCGGACACGCTGGAACGGCGCAGCTCGAACTCGGATCAGGCAAGACTGAATTATATTTGGCAATGCTTTAATACCGCACCGCAGCAAAGATGATCTTTATTATTAACCAGTCATTAAGTTAAAGGATGACTCCAGAACTATACTGTTATATTACGAAGCATCACTAACGGGCAGAGGCTGCGGGAAATGCGCGTGAGCGGGCTGAGTGTTTCCGATGTGCGAGACGGGATACCGTATGAATCCGCAAGAAACGTAGAGATAGCCACCCCGGTGCCTGACCACCCGGTATCTGCACCATACGGCAACCTTTCCGGCAACCTGTGGCTTCAGTTCGCAATCAAGCGCGCCATCGATATCGCGGTCTCTTTCACGGCATTGCTCATTCTCTTGCCGCTCCTGTTAGCGGTGGCGGCATGGATCCGCCTCGACAGCCCCGGCCCCGCACTTTTCACGCAGGTCCGCTGGGGGAAAGACTGCCGCAAGATCCGCGTCTACAAGTTTCGATCCATGCGCAGCGATCTAGGCGATGCGACCGGCGTCACCCAGACCGTCAAGAACGATCCGCGCATCACACGCATCGGCGCACTGATCCGCAAGACCAACATCGACGAGCTTCCGCAATTGCTCAATGTACTCAAGGGCGACATGTCGCTTGTGGGACCTCGCTGTCACGCCATCGGCATGCTGGCCGCCGGCGTTCCCTACGAGGAGCTGGTGCCGGATTATCACCGCCGCCACTGCGTCAAGCCCGGCATGACCGGCCTGGCGCAGATGCGGGGCCTTCGCGGCCCAACCGACCGCACGGGCAAGGCACGCGCCCGGATCGCCTGCGACCTTTACTACATCGAGAATTTCTCTCTTCTGCTTGACTTGAAGATCATGTTCGGCACGGTGCTTGCCGAAATGCGTGGCGGCGAAGGTTTCTGAATAGCCTTTGCTTGCCGCCGCAGTGTTGCGCTGATTTGGCGGCCGCCTGGCCGCTGCCGGCAAGCTTGCCATAAGAAGCGACATAGTCCGCCGAAATGCTGCAACGAGTTTAGCCAAATGTTAAAACTGGCGGGCTAGGCTCCGCGGCGTGGTCTTGTGTTGTGTAGAGAGTCCAATGACCGAAATGATACGTCCCCGGGTGAAATATGTCATCGGCCCCGATGGCAGCCCCCTTACAATTGCGGATCTTCCGCCGGCCAATACGCGCCGCTGGGTCATCCGCCGCAAGGCTGAGGTTGTCGCCGCGGTCCGCGGTGGCTTGTTGAGCCTGGAAGAAGCTTGCGAGCGTTATACGCTCACTGTCGAGGAATTCCTGTCTTGGCAGTCGTCCATCAACGACCATGGCCTGGCAGGTCTGCGCACGACGCGGATACAACAGTATCGTCATTAGACGTCCGCCGTTGGCACGGCTGCGAGCACGGAGTGTCGCTGCGGAGGACGCAACGGCACTTTTCGGTTCTATCGGCGGGTAATCACGCCGCCGGACCGGGGCAAGGATGGGATCACCCCGGCAAGAATCGCCGAGGCGCCATAGAACCAAAGCCCCGGTTGGGAGATCGCCGTCGCCAATCCACTGCTTTTCGCCGCGAATATCACGATAGCCACTAGCATCACGTCCATCATTGACCACCTGGACAGATAGGACATCGCGCGGCGGAACCATCCCCCCTCGCCGGAGGGACTGATGAGCTGTAGCGCAAGCGACGACAGCTTCATGATCGGAAACACGATCGAAAACAATCCGACGACCAGCGCCAGCCCCGCGTCCCCTTGCTCGAAGAGGCTCGTCACGATCTCGGCCAGCGACGGCGTTTCGCTGAAGAAATAAAGCCGGTCGAGGCGAATGATGGGCAGGCAGACGCCAAGACCCAGGAAGACCACGGCCAGAGCAAGACATGTCGCACGCATCCAAGCCATGAGGCTCCCCACTGTGCTCGTGATGTTGGCAAAGGGCTGGACTATTTCCCTCCGCTCGCCTCTTTATTAACCCCTTCGGTTTTGTGAGGAAGCGGATAATGAACATCACGCACGAAGAGACCCGTTCGGGCGGGCGCTATATTGCCGAACTCGAGGGACATCAGGCTGAGATGACCTACTCACGGGCCTCGCCCGAGCTGATCATCATCGACCACACCGGCGTCCCGGATTCCCTTCGCGGCAGGGGCGTGGGCAAGGCGTTGGCGCTTCACGCGATGGAGGAAGCCCGCCAGGGTGGCTGGAAAATCATACCGCTCTGCACCTTCTTCAAGGCGCAGGCGGAGCGCCATCCCGAGTGGAAGGATGTGCTGCGCTAAGACCGCGACCTTATCCCGGCCGCATGGTAAAACGCGGCGCTGGCGCAAAAGCGCCGCCCCGCGATCAAAATGGTATCTGCACGGCAGGGTGCTCAGGCGCGGGCGCGCATTCCCCCGTCGCGCTCTTCAAGCGCAGACGCTCTGGCAAGTTCCGCCTCGGCTTCCTCAAGCGCCAGTTCCGCAGCTTCCTGCTGTACCTTCAGTTCGCGGATCGACACCTGGAGGTTATCAGCCCGCTGCCGCGCGGCCTTGGCGAACGTCGGGTAGGCGAAATGGCCCGGATCCGTGATCCCTGACTTCTTTTCCTCGATGGTAATCTGATGTTCGAGCTCCTTAGCCATCCGCTC
This sequence comes from Pseudomonadota bacterium, assembly GCA_023433855.1. Taxonomy (GTDB): domain Bacteria; phylum Pseudomonadota; class Alphaproteobacteria; order Rhizobiales; family Rhizobiaceae; genus Neorhizobium. Next base: position 3,079 of record JAEYTV010000551.1, read on the forward strand.
GAATTCGGCCATCATCATCTGCAGCTGCTGCAATTGACGACGCTTTTCATTGGCCTGGAATCCTTTCAGGCGAACAAGACTGTCACGCGACTTCATACGCAATACTCCGTGGATAGCGAGACCCGGGCCCATGTATCCGAGTTGTTACACTCCAGATCAGAAAACTCCCGCGCCGTTAATAAATGTGGCGGCACGTTAACCTTTCGTTTACGGGCATCATTAATGATAATCCCGATCGTTTAAGGGTAGGTAAATGCCAAGGCCGCAATTGGCCACGACAATGTCTGAGTCGAATGAATCACTTGGCGGACTTTCCTCATCCGCTGATTCAAGTTGGTGATGGCCAATCCATAAGGGAAAACAGGCAGCTACTAGTTTTGCTTAACGAGTTGATGTACCTTGTCAGAGCTACTTACAATTTGTTAACCATTTAGTGGCAGCTTCCAAATCAGGCACAGTCTGGATCCGTAACGAGTAAGGGGGCGAGAAGGTACCTTACGCGGCGGTAAAGGGGAAAAATATGCGGGTTCTACTCATCGAAGATGACAGCGCGACTGCCCAGAGCATCGAGCTGATGCTGAAATCTGAAAGCTTCAATGTATATACCACCGACCTCGGGGAAGAAGGTGTCGACCTCGGCAAGCTGTACGACTACGACATCATACTGCTGGACCTGAACCTCCCCGACATGTCGGGATACGAGGTGCTCCGGACACTGCGGCTCTCCAAGGTCAAGACGCCGATCCTCATCCTGTCCGGCATGGCAGGCATAGAAGACAAGGTTCGTGGTCTGGGCTTCGGTGCCGACGACTACATGACCAAGCCGTTCCACAAGGACGAACTGGTCGCCCGTATTCATGCCATCGTCCGCCGTTCCAAGGGCCATGCCCAGTCGATCATCGTCACGGGCGAACTGATCGTCAACCTGGATGCGAAGACGGTCGAAGTCGGCGGCCAGCGTGTTCATCTAACGGGCAAGGAATACCAGATGCTGGAGCTCCTTTCGCTCCGCAAGGGTACCACGCTCACCAAGGAAATGTTCCTCAACCATCTCTATGGCGGGATGGACGAGCCGGAACTCAAGATCATCGACGTCTTCATCTGCAAGCTCCGCAAGAAGCTGGCAAACGCTGCCGGCGGTGCAAACTACATCGAAACCGTCTGGGGCCGCGGCTATGTGCTGCGCGAGCCGGACGGCGCCGACCTGGCTCAGACTGCCTGACCCCGCCTGTCCCCTTTACAGCGCCCGCTGAGCAATCAGTGGGCGCTTTTTCGTGCACGGAGGCGGCGGAGGCGAGATTGAAGACTGTGGTGGAACGGGGCGCCTGCCCGGTCAGGCCGCCTGGGCGAGACTCGAAAATACCGACGTCAGGATCTTCCTGTCGAACGGCTTCAGCAGAAAGTCGTCCGCCCCTGCCCGTTTGCCGACCATCATCTTCTTGAGATCGGCCTCTATCACGCAATAGAAGATGCGCA
>JAEYTV010000553.1 GCA_023433855.1 Pseudomonadota bacterium
AACAGGCGGCCCGAGGGCCGCTTTTTCTTTGAGCCTAGGCTCCCAGCAGCAAACCGATCAGACCGAGCGCACCTACGATCATCCGCCAGTAGGCGAAGAGTGCATATCCCCGGTTCGAGACATAGCCGAGCAGCGAACGGACCACCAGCAGCGCGGTGACGAAGGCCGCCACGAACCCGACAGCGATGATCGCCCCGTCATCGAACGTCAGTGCGTCACGGTTCTTGTAGAGGTCGAGCGTGAACGCCCCCAGCATCGTGGGCATTGCAAGGAAGAAGGAAAACTCTGCAGCCGAACGCTTATCTGCGCCCATAAGCAGCGCGCCGACGATAGTGGCACCAGAGCGGGATGTTCCAGGAACCATGGCAAGGCACTGGAAGAGGCCGATCTTCAAGGCCAGCGACCAGGGATAATCCATCACGTCGTGATAGCGCGGCTTGAACTGCATCTTGTCGACATACAGGAGCACGATGCCGCCAAGAATGAGCACGACGCAGATCAGTATGGGGGTCTCGAACAGGACCGTCTTGATGAAGTCGTGCGCCAGCGCGCCGATAATCGCGGCTGGCAGAAACGCGATGAGCACGGTCATCACGAACCGTCTCGCCTTCGGATCCGTCGGCAGATCGATCGCGATCCGGGTGAGCTTGCGGGCATAGACCAGAAGAATTGCCAGGATGGCACCAAGCTGGATCAGTACGGCAAAGGTGTTGCCCGGGGACTGGAAGCCCAGGAAGTGCCCGGCAAGCAGCACGTGGGCGGTGGACGATACGGGAAGGAACTCCGTCAAGCCCTCGATCAAACCAAGCACGAGGGCGCTGATAATGGACTGATCCGCCATTCTTAATCCTTTATTGAGCAGATGAGGGCAGTTTTAGACACTCTATGAGCCATTGCTTGTGTTGGCCCAACCAAATCCATATAGCTTGCATATGTCAGGCGCGCGCAGGAATCGACGCCGCCCACCCTATACATCATTCATGAAGTTCAACTACCCATGCCCACCCTTTATCATCATCCGATGTCATCGGCTTCGCGCTTCGTCCGCCTGATACTGACGGAATACGGCTTTCAGGCGGACCTTGTCGAAGAGCAGCCGTGGGAAAAACGCCGCGAGTTCCTGGCGCTAAACCCTGCCGGAACCCTTCCCGTCTATGTAGACGACAGCATGCGCGTGCTTTGTGGCTCGTCCGTGCTCCTGGAGTTCCTCGACGAAACACATGGGGTATTGAAGCGGGACCGCCGGCTGCTTGCAGAGGATCCCTGGCAGCGGGCGGAGATCCGCCGCCTCTGCGAGTGGTTTCTGCAGAAGATGGAGCAGGACGTGACGAAGCCGCTGACCCGGGAGCGGATCTATAAGCTGCAGATGAGCGCGGCGCATGGCGGCGGCGCGCCAGATTCCAAGGTGCTGCGCACGTCACGCGCCAATATCCGCCAGCACATGAAATACCTGTCGTGGCTCGCCGGATCGAGACCGTGGCTTGCGGGTGATCGATTGAGTTATGCCGATCTTGCCGCCGCCGCCTCGCTATCCGTGCTGGACTACCTCGGGGAGATCGACTGGGCAGAGACACCAGTTGCCAAAGAATGGTATCAGCGACTGAAATCGCGCCCCTCGTTCCGGCCGCTGCTTGCTGAGCGCGTGCGCGGCCTGGCACCGGTATCTCACTATGCGGACCTTGATTTCTGACCTCAGCCACGACGACGGGAAGGCGCTCAGGCGGCGGGAGAAGCTGACCGCCTTCGTTCGGGAGGAGGCCGCAGCCCAGGGGTTTGACCTCTGTCGCATCACAGGGCCTCATAGCATACCGCGTGCGCCCGAGCGACTGGGGACTTTCCTCGCAGACGGCCACCATGCCACGATGGACTGGATGGCGGAGACGCGGGAGAGGCGCGCGGATCCGAAGGTTCTGTGGCCGGAGGTCCGTTCGATCGTCGTCGTCGGCTTGAACTATGCGCCCGACGAGGATCCGCGCGTCGCCCTGAAGAAGAGAGATCGGGCAGCCATCTCTGTTTACGCCCGGAACCGGGATTACCACGACGTCATCAAAGGGCGGCTGAAGGAAATCGCGACCCGCTTCGCAGCACGCGCCGGCGAGGATGTGAAGGTCTTCGTCGACACCGCCCCGGTTATGGAAAAGCCACTCGCCGAGGCAGCAGGTCTCGGGTGGCAAGGCAAGCATACCAACCTGGTCAGCCGGGAACATGGATCGTGGCTTTTCCTGGGAAGCCTGTTCACCACCGCCGAACTGGACTTCGATGCTCCCGAGACCGACCATTGCGGCTCATGTCGCGCGTGTCTCGACGCATGCCCGACCGCGGCATTCCCGGCGCCCTACCGTCTCGACGCCCGCCGCTGCATCTCCTATCTGACGATCGAGCATAAGGGTTCGATCGCTCCGGAATTTCGCCCCCTGATCGGTAACCGCATCTATGGCTGTGACGACTGCCTCGCCGCCTGTCCGTGGAACAAGTTCGCGACAAGTGCCTCGGAGATGAAGCTGAAGGCGCGCGACGACCTTAAGGAACCCTCGATCGCCTTTCTACTGACACTGGAAGACCCTACCTTCCGGACCTTCTTCAGCGGCTCGCCGGTCAAGCGCATCGGGCGCGACCGCTTCATCCGCAACGTTCTCATCGCAGCCGGCAATTCGGGCAACATCGCTCTCGTTCCTCGATGCATCGAACTTGCCCGCGATCCTTCGCCGCTGGTACGCGGAATGGCCATATGGGCCCTCAAACGGCTGATGACGGAGGAAGAGTTTTCACGGTTCGCGAACGAGCGCCCTACGGAAGACGACCCTGGCGTGCAGGACGAGTGGCGCCTGGCAGGAGACACGTGATGCAGATGCGAGTCATGATCTTCGGATGCGGTTATTCGGGACGCGCGATCGCAGACGCCTTCAAGATCCATGGCGCCACCGTTTCGGGCACAACCAGGAGCGCAGACACACCGGCAGAACTTGCATCGGCGGACATCCGCCATTTCGCATTCGACGGAGCTCCCTTCGGCGCTGAACTCCTGGCGGCACTGCGGGAGACCACCCACATCATTCAATCCATCCCCCCGGGGAAGGAAGGCGACCCGCTCCTGCGGCTGATGAATGGGCGGCTGCCGGAGCTCTGCCCCAATCTTGAATGGATCAGTTACCTCTCGACGGTCGGGGTCTATGGAGATCATGGCGGCGGCTGGGGCACGGAAGATACGCCCGGCGTCCCGGTCCAGGGGCGTTCGGTCGAGAGGGTGGATACCGAAAACGGCTGGGTGCAGGCAGGAAAGCTTGCTGGAGTACCGGTCGCAGTGCTCCGTCTCTCCGGTATATACGGGCCGGGCCGCAACGCCTTCGTCAATCTGGCCCGTGGCACGGCGCGCCGCATCATCAAGAAGGACCAGGTCTTCAACCGCATCCGGGTCGAGGATATCGGAAGCGCCACGCTATTCCTCGCTCAAAGCGGGATGGACGGCATATACAATGTGACCGATGACGAGCCGGGGCCGCCGCAGGACGTGATTGTCGAGGCCGCGCGACTGATGGGTCTGGACCCTCCGCCGGAACAGGATTTCGCAACCGCCGACATGACCCCGATGGCGCGATCCTTCTATTCCGCCAACAAGCGTGTATCGAATGCCAGGATCAAGTCCGCCGGCTTCGTGTTCCGCTTCCCGAACTACCACGTGTCGCTCGCACAGCTATGGTCGAGCGACCGCTGGATGGGATAGTTTTCCCATATTTTAGAAGGTGGAAATATCCATCCTGCGGCCTTTTCTGCTCATTCTTTTTTAATGGATGAGGCAGGCGGCCACAATATTTTCCCAAATAGGGCGGCAAAGGCCGCGTCGCAAAAAATTTTTCTTACCGATTTTTGTGAACTCGCGACGGCGCGGGGACAGCTGGAATTGTGTTCCCTCTTCGCCCTGAATCCTAATGTTTTTTTCCGTCATTGGTTAGCTGGCTCTGCAAAACCTCCGTCGGCATTTTAATCACGAATATTACATTCAGTAATACTCCGTGATCATAAAACCCACTTTTCCGCCACTTTTCGCCTCGCTTACCGGTTCTGCACGCAACGTGCACGAACACAGGACGGGGAACTACAACCTTGAAAAATATCCGACGCTCCATTTGCGCCGTGACGGCCATTGCTGCTTTCGCAACTTTCGGTCCCTCCGGGGCCCTCGCTGCACCTGGCTGCGGTCACGCATCCTGGTACGCGCTGACATCCAAGACAGCATCCGGTGAGCGGATGAACCCTTCGAAGCTGACGGCAGCGCACCGATCCCTGCCGTTTGGCACCAAGGTCAAGGTCACCAACAAGCGCAACGGAAAGAGCGTTATCGTGCGCATCAACGATCGCGGCCCTTTCATCCGCGGCCGGGTGATCGACGTGTCCAAGGCGGCGGCCAGCAACATCGGCATGGTGAGCTCCGGGACGGCACACGTTTGTTATCAGGTCGTAGCGGCTGAAAACCGGAAGGTCGGCGGCAAAGGCCTCAAGGACGTCGACGGTTAACGCCTGAAGGCCTGCCTCTTGCCCTTCTGCCGGATCACGGTTACGACCCCTGCCATACGGGTGCAACCGACACGGAGAGTGACATGCGACTAGGCGGGCGAGTGGCCGGAGCCATCGAGGTGCTGGCGGACATCGAAGCGCGCAAACGCCCGGTCGCCGACGCACTGAAGGACTGGGGCCTGGCGCACCGCTTCGCGGGATCCGGAGATCGCGCGGCAGTTGGCAACATCGTCTACGATGCCTTGCGCATGCGCCTGTCACATTCATGGGTGATGGACGACGACGGCCCTGTGGCTCTCGCCTATGCGGTC